>JAFUYI010000066.1 GCA_017470585.1 Alphaproteobacteria bacterium
CGATAACTTATGATGGCGGTTTGACTGGATTTTCATGGAATCCGGTTATTGTATATCAATATACCACCAACGATTTCAGAGTGTATGATGCTCTCAGTTACACTTCTGCACCGGCGGAGGGAGATTATGAAGGCGAAATCAGAATATCTTATACTGCTCCGTAATTGCCAAAGAAAAAGAATCCTCGATCAATTCGGGGATTCTTTTTTATTTTATTTACAAGGTGTTATAAAAAAGTTATTCTTTGAGTAAAAAAAAGCTTGCCATATTGTTTTTTTTGTATTAGAAGAACAATTAAATTCGGTCCCATCGTCTAGCGGCCTAGGACATCGCCCTCTCACGGCGGTAACGCGAGTTCGATTCTCGCTGGGATCACCAACAAAAAAAAGCGACTAAATGTCGCTTTTTTTTGTTGGTGATGCGCAGTTTACTTATAGAGCCGACGAGCGACAGCGAAAATCGGCGAAATTTCTTGAAAGTATTTTTTCAATGTTTATTTTAAGGGCAAAAATATTTTTTGACGAGGTTTGAATGAAAAAAATTTTTTTGGTTGTAGCGAACGTTTTATGTTTATTCAGTGCGGAAGCAGAAGCTCTGACAGAGAGGGCAAATATCTTCCGCAACAATGCCGTAACTTCGGCACTGCTTAATACCGACAGTGATTTGATTGAGGCAATTAACGAACTTGATAGCACAATCGGCAATGTTACTTGGCATACGGCAAACGGTAATCTGCTCGCGGCAACTTCGATTACGGAAGCGGTTAACGAACTGGATACGGCAATCGGTAACCGAAATTATACATCGCATAATTATATTACTATGGATTCTAATGTTGCGGATGCTTTAAGCGTATTGGACAACGCTGTCGGAAGTGCTGTCAAGCAGCAATATAACGGCGTTTCAGAATCTCAAAGCGTAAATGCCAATATTGATGCCATCAATTCCAAAGTCGGCAATATTGCAACGATAAAATCTGCTTTTAATAACCTTTTTGCAAACGGGCAAACACCTCCGGCAAATGTTGTTGATGCTCTTGATCGGCTTGATAATGCTATCGGTAACCGTGCTAATATTAAATCTTCCAATCAAAAAATCAACCAGGCTTCCGCTTCCGGTGTGGCAGACGGGTTGCAGGCAACCGGAGATGTTATAGGTGACGGCGATTTTTCTTCTACATATTACGCCTCATCGGCAGGTGATGTTTCTTCGGCAATTCGTTCTTTGGATCAAAAAATTGCCGATTTTGATACGCTGGATATTGATAACAGATTGAACAGATTAGACAGTTCGCTTAATGATATTAACAAAAGATTGAAACGCGGTCTGGCTTCAATGGTCGCCTTGACCGCCCTTGTTCCTAATGCAAGAGCAAACGGCAATACGCAGCTTTCTTTCGGTACCGGAGCCTATGACGGGCATACGGGGTTTGCGTTGGGCGGGTTTCATTGGTTTAACGATAATCTTTTGGGCAATGCCGGTGTTGCCTACGGCAGCGGCGGTCCATCTGATGTCATATATCGTGCCGGTGTAACATATTCATGGTGAGACAGGAAAAATTAGAACTTTACTTTAAGGCTTTTAGATTGTAAACTGTCGGGATGATAAGGAGGTTTAAATGCCGGAGCTTGTTTTTCCCGATAAAAAATATCTGCCCGAGGTGTTGGCGGCAATAAAAGAATATCAAGAAGAAAAATCCGAATTTATGATTCGCGCTGTCGAAAAAATGATTGCCGCGGCAAAGGATGGATTCGAGCAATATTTTACCGAAGTTAAAAATCAATCACTGGGTATAGGATTACCCCAAAATCATGTTGCACATACGGTTTTTTGGCTGATTGAAGATGAAAAATATGTAGGCACATTTGATTTAAGGCACTCTCTTACTTTGGATTTGGAAAAAAGGGGCGGGCATATCGCCTATCAAATAAGACCCTCAACGCAAGGAAAGGGATTTGCTTTTAAGGGATTGAAATTGTGCCTTGAAAAGGCTTTTTCTCAAGGAATAGAAAAAGCCCTTATTACCTGTGATGAAAGAAATATTTCTTCTTATGCCGTTATGCACAAGGCAATGCTTGAAAACGGCGGAAACGAACTTTCAAAAGAAGAGGGCGGACAGCGCAGAGTTTGGATATATACCAAAAGGCGTTACGGAAAAATAAGACCGCTTGCTGTGGCGGTGATTAAAAAACAGGATAGGCTTTTGGTAATTCCCGGATATGATGAAATAAAAAAGGAAAAGTTTTATCGACTGCCCGGCGGAGGAATTGAGTTCGGGGAGACATCGTTTCAGGCTCTGCAACGGGAAATCAAAGAAGAAATCGGAGCGGAAGCGGTTATCTTAAAACAGCTTGGGATTGCCGAAAATATTTTTACTTTCAACGGACAGCAAGGGCATGAAATTGTGATTGCCTATGAAGCAACATTGCCGGAAGAATATATGAAAAAAGATAAAATTCCGCGCATTGAAAAAGAGTTTTCCGAGTGTTTTTATGAATTTGTAAAAATAACCCCTGATATGCGTGTTTACCCGCAGATTGCGGAAAACAGCGGCGTTTTTTGATTTTTGAAGCGGCAAATATAATCGGGCGGAGAGTTTGTGTTCCCCCGCCCGATGAGGTTTTATTGCAACTTATAATCTATGGTAAGACTGCCATTATAGGTTCCGGGGGCGGGAACGCTGTCATCGGAGAGTTCAATTTCTGTTGCTACTTTGCATCTTCCTGTTGTGTCGGTATCAAGTACAAAAAATTGAAATTGCAGGTTATTCCAGTCAACAGTAGCAGGTGTTACTGAAAAATTATTAGAGCAAGTGCCTGAAAAGTCAGCGGTGAAATAGCCGCACGGACTGCCGGAAATGGATTTTATACTGTTTCCTTCTCCTATACTTGCCCAAGCACAGCTTTCTTCTGCTGCATGAAAGCCACTATCAGCACTCGGATCAATGGTAATAGTGCCGAGGTTGATATGGCTGATATTACGGATATTGACTTCATGGGCGATGGTTGCGGTAACGGTCATTGTTGCCGAATTGCCCGCATAGGCGCAATATGAGCCTAAAGCGACACCGGCAACGCCGAGCATTAAAATATAATTTTTCATATTCATACTTCCTTTATAGTTTCTTATATTAAAGAAAACCACATTTGGGGCGTAACCCTAGAGGTGGCTGGAAGTTCGAAACTGTCAAACGAAACAGTGTGCGGTATTGGGGTTTTATCCTTATTTCCACACCTTCCAACCATAATCAGGCTGAAAGCAATTTTATGTCTTGATAGGACATCGTTTGAGAGGTTTCGACACCTCAAAGTGATTTCTCATCAACTTCAGAATCAGGCTAGCACAAATTACAAAAAATGTCAATTTTTTTTATGATTTTTTTATGATGATGTTTTTTTTATAATAAAAACAACCGACAAGACAATTTTTGTCCGGACAAAAAAGAGCTGGACAAATAACAAATTTTAGGTCTATATTCGGGCTATAATGAGCCGAAGTGCAATCGGCTCATTTTTTATGGTTCGAGCGAACAGGATTTCCCCGTTCGCTTTTTTGTTTTTAATTTTAATTTTTAAAGGATAAATAAAATGTTTGACGTAAAAAAAGACGCGCTTGAGTATGCGCGTGAAAACAAAGAATTATTAAAAGAAGCGGCAAGACGGCACAAGCCGACCTTGTCGGAATTGGCAAACCGAAATTCGCCTTATGCCAAACCGGCATTGTTGCAAAGATTTGAAGGGCTGACTTGGAACGATATTTTAGACGAGGACGAGAAAAAAGAGTTTTTAGCTCAAGAAGAACCTGAAATATCATTGCAAAATGTTGAGAAACAAGAAAAATTTAATACAAAAGATTCTTTTATTCCCACTACGTTTCCAAGAGTTCGTGATGATAAACGTAATCTTTTTAATAGTACTGTTGAAAGTTTTTTGAATTTTACTAAAGCTCCTCAAAATAACGATAGTTTTCTAAATCAGACGACTGGAGCTTTGCAGGATCTTGGAAAAAGTTATATTGATATGGTAAATGCTAATCTCAAAAGTAGTGATAGTATGAAAGAAAAAGGTACAACCATTGATAACTATTATCATTGTATTGGAAATTATGATGCTGCCAAAAGAGGAAAATGGGGGAGAGCAACAGCTGAAACAGTCGGATTCGGAAGAGAATTTGGTGAGCTTCTTAGCTCTTTAATAAAATCTCGGAAAATTTATGAATCCTATAAAGATTTCTTTAATGATATGAAAGTTAATTCTGAAGGAAGAAGGATGGCTGACAGTAACTTATACAAATCTGCTCTTGAGGCTTGTGAAAAATATCGACCGGAAGGATACAGTGACTTTGAGAAACTTAAATATTATATAAAATAATTTTTTACAGTTACTATTAAAAGATTATTTTAATGATTATTTTACCGGTATATAATATATCTGATATATTATTGCAAGGAGATAAAAATGGTCTGGTTTTATGTTCTTATGTTGATTATGCTTCCCGGTATAGGGTTGTTTAATTTAAGCATTTGCAAATATTTTGATGCTGCAAAAAAAGTAAACTTTACCGCAAGATTATGGGGTGTTCTTCCGATAGCCTTTTTTCTCCTGCTGTGGGCATATTTGCAGGATATTTGGTTTATTTGTTTTGCTTTTTCTCTTCTGTTTTTTATCGGTATAATCAGTTGGTATGATTATCAAAAAGGCAACCCCTTTTGGTGGAAATTGAGTTGGTTTGATTGCAGTGTAATTGCATATATTGCGCTGTCAAATGTTTTAATGTGCAGCTATGAAGGTTGCTCATGGCGAGGTTTTTTATTTTCAATAAACTTTGATGTTATGGTTTTTTATGTTTTCTTTTTAAAACAAATAAGAAAACAAAAGAAATTTATACGGTTATTTTCAAATCGTTATATAAGGTTTGCGGAAACGGTTTGGGCAAACGTGTTTTATTATGCGGAAGTGTTTTTGTTATGGATATATATTGTAATTACAACCGTAAATGTTATAAAAATGTTGGGCGATCCCATGGATATTGATGGGTGCCTTGATAACGGAGTATGTAAAGAGGGCTATGTTTTTGATGTTTGCGATGATGGCAAATCCTGTGTTATCACCAAAGATTGGTGCCTTAAAAACGGCAATGTTTGGTATGAAGAAACGCGCCGTTGCGATACAAGAACACGCCAAACTCTTGAAAATTGATTTTAACAAAAAATATTCGGTCAAACTGCAAATTTGTAAGTAAAAAACGGCAATAAAAACTATCGGAAAGATTATGATAATTTATAAACGGATATTAGTCTCTGGCGGATATTGAATTGATTATTGCGTTTATATAATCTTGTATTTGCTTGGTTGTAGCATATTCACTATACAAATATAATGAAAGACCGCAATTGTTTTTTTTGCAATGGTTTGTTTCGGAAAATAAGAAAAAATATTGCTCATAAATAAATTTGCTATATGAATCAAAGCGTTCCTGCGCTTCTTTACCGGATAGTCCGTAGAATTTTTCAAACATCTCCGTAACTATTTGTTTATAGCATTTTTGAACAGTTTTATGCGCTTCCATCCGTTTGTAGTAACATTTTGTAAAGCTAATATCCGAACAACTTTTATTTTCTTCATTAAAAGCGTTGGTGCATTTGCTAAATCTGTCTTCAAATTTGGATAAATTATCATCTTGGGCAAAACAAGAAAAGGATATAAACAAGCTCAAAATAAAAATAAATTTTTTCATTTTTATAATATGTCCTTTGGGTTTGAATTATTATTTATAATATTTCTTTATAAATAATAATCAAGAAAAAAAGGATAAATCTTTTAAGCCAAGCGAACGGGGGGAAATCCCGTTTGCTTTTTTTTAATTTAACTTTTTTAAGGAGTACCTAAAATGACAAAAATTATAACTGATTTAACTTATTACACATTAAAGAAATTGGCTAAAAAACAGGCAATAAAATGCTTGAAAAAAGCAATAATACTTAAATCCTGCGAAAAATTTGGGGATAATTTAAGAAAAAAATATCGAAAAAGCGGGAAATATAATTAAAATCTTCACCATGGGGAGATAAAAATGCCGAATTTCAGAAAAATTTTACTTTTTGTTGCCGGATTGTTTATTGTTCCGACAATTTTTGCTTTGCTGTTGAGTTATTTCGGGAAATATGATTATCATCAAAGCGAAGCCTTTTTCGGACTTTGCTATTTGTTTATTTATATATTTTTCCCGCTTATTCATAATGGAAAAATAGCAAAATATTTTACGGATAAATATATTTTATATATAGTTTTATATGTTTTGGCATTGATTTTATATTTTATTTTGATGTAATTTATAAGATGTATGTTTAAGATATAATGAGCCGAGGTGCAATCGGCTCATTTTTTTATCTCAAGCGAACGGGAGAAAATCCCGTTTGCTTTTTTGTTTTAAATTTTAATTTTTTTATAGGAGTACTTAAAATGATTGATGAAACAATACCCGATGATGTCGGGGAAAAAACTGAAATTGCCGATTCTAATGCCGCTTCTTCTTCCGAGGAAAGCGATTTGAAAGCATCCTCTCAAACGGCGGAAGAAACTAAATATGCCGGCGAATATAACAGCGTGGAAGATTTGGAAAAAGGTTATTTGCAAGCCAAAGAAACCCTTGAAAAACTCTCTTCTGCCGAGAAGCAATTTCAGGCATATCAAGAGATGCAAAAGCAATTTCATAAGCTGTTGAATGACTATCAGCAACTTATGATGGCACCGTCTCTTGCACCGGCATATTTTTTACCGCAGCAGGCGGGAAATATGCCGATATATCGGGAAAACGAGCAACGCGCGTCGTTTGACAAAGCCGCAAGCGGTTGGAAAGAAGAAAACCGCGAATGGCTTGATCCCAAAGAACGTAATGAAATTGTGGAGCAGGCAATCGAAATTGCCGGCGAAGCTCTTGATTTACCGAAAGCAAAACAAATGATTGAGGCCTTAGAAAAAGCCGCGGTTGATCGTTACATCAAAACCCAAAAAGCCGAGGCCGAAAATCAAAAAATACGGGACACCTTGCAGACCCCTACAAGCGAAAGTGCGGATATAAAAAACGAAAAATGGCTCACACGCGCCGAATATAACGCCTTATCTCGCGAGGAAGAAGACAAGATGTACGATAAAATTCTTCGGCAGATTACCCTTGAAAAAGAGGGTAAATTGCCGCGGATGTTAACTTAATTTTTTTTAATTTTAATTTTTTATAAGGAGATTATATAAATGTCTACAAATGCAGTAAATTTAGGTCGTCAATTCGGAGAAGGTATTCCGGAAACATGGTCTTTGAGTTTGAATAAAAAACTTGATAAATCCGGTGTGGCGATGAAAATTGTCAACAAGGTTTATGAAAATGATACCAAAGATTACGGCGACACCGTAAATATCGGTGAAATCGGTGATGTTACCATTTCCGATTATTCCGAAGATTTGGAAAACGGCGGAATCACCTATCAGCGCGTTGATGCCACCAATCAGCAGTTAAAGCTTGATCAAAGCAAGTCGTTCGGTGTGTTCTTATCCGATATTTCAAAACAGCAGTGCAACGGTAAAGACCTGCGCGATAAATTCGAGGAAAGAGCCCGTACGGCAATTGATTTGGTTAAAGACACTTTTATTCTGTCGTCTTTTGCGGATATTCCCGCAGCCAATAAGAAAACCGATGTCGTTTTGACCAAGAATAACGCTTATGCTGTTTTGGTATGGCTTGCAAAAACTTTGAAAAACAATAACGCAATTCAAACTGCCGACAACCGTGTTTTCAAAAGCGATCAAGCCGGAGGTGAAGCAATGCCTTATGTCGTTATCAACCCCGATGTTGAAGCGATTTTAATGCAGTCGCCGGATTTCATTCACGCTACACAGGCAGGTGACCGCGTTTTGCGTGAAGGTTCAATCGGCACAATCGCTGGTTTGGATGTTCTGGTTTCGACCAACTTGCCCACGGTGGATGGTAAAGTAAATATTATGGCCGGAATTAACGATGCGATTGCTTATGTCGGCAATATTTCTAAAGTTGAAGTGTTGCGCGATGATAAGTATTTCGGGGACAATATCCGCGGGCTTTATGTCTATGGTAAAAAGGTTGTGTTGCCGAATGCTTTGGCCGGAATGACGGTTGATGTATCGGCGGCTGATACTTTGTAATCTAAAAAGGGGGAGTAAAAGCTCCCCCTTTCCAATTTTTAGGAGATAAAAATGAATACAAAAGATACTATGCCGGAAAGCGAAATGGCTGACCGTATTTTGGGCAGAGAACGTCCGAAAGAAGTCGTAAAACAAAAAATTGACTGGCTGGCTGCCGATGTCGTTTGGAAAATATCAAAACCGGACTGCGGAACGGCGTGCTATACCGGATTGCAGGCGGCGGCTTTGATGAACGATACCGAAAAGAAAAAAGCCGCTTCCGGAACAAAGAAAATAACCGGAAGCAAAGGTTATTTTTTTGAAAGAAAGTAACAACAATCCGCCCTCATCTTAAAGGAGGGCGGATATTTTAGTTTAAATTTTTAAGAGAGAATACACCGCGGGCGATTCTCTTTTAGATTCATCAGATGATTGGAGAGAAGATAAGTTAATAAGTAGATTACAGAATATATATTACACATTTATTGTATAAAATTTATTGCAATATTGCTTTATTTTGTATATTATCAGATGATAAATTGCGTATTGATGTGTCACTAAAAAAAGGTAACAATGAAAACAGCAATGAAAAATTTTTTTTCTTACGGAATAGGATGCCTGAAACGCCGTGTCCGCCGGGAATTATTTTGGGCGGAGGATGAGCAATATAAAATATTCTCAATTATCTTAAAGGCGAAGTAATGGGAAAGTTAAAGAAAGTCTGTATAACGGAAGGAAAAGGAAGATTACAATGAATTTAGGGCATATAAAAGAAATATTTAAGAAATCCTGCAATACCGATATTCACGCGGAAAAAGACGAGCCGGGAAAGCTTTCACCCCGGCAAATGCTTTTAGGCATCGTGTTGCTATGGTTTTTTAATTGCAGTATTCCGATGATAAATTTGCCGAAAACCGAAGAAAATTCGTTGATGCTTAATATTTTTTATGCGCTTATCGCAGTCTTTCTTTTCTTTTTGTTTGCCGAATATCATAAAAAAGATGAACAGACCAAAAATCCCAAATTGGTTTGGTTCCTGGGTATTAGTGTTTTGGCATGGGGAACATATATATGTTATGTACATTATGATTACATAACGGGGCATTTATATATTTTGGGAAGTTTTAATAAAGTATCGTATAGATGAGTAAATTCGGACTTAAAATTCTAAAAAGTAATATGAAAGACATTTTGGTAAAAATCTGGCACAAAAGCGAGCCGTACCGATTAGCCTTAAAAGATATGCTTGTTCTAGGCATTTGGTATATATTGTTGATTGAATTTATGGAAACGGTAGGAATGCCGAGAACGCCGTATAATCAGTTTTTGGTAAGCGGTGCAGTGGTGCTGGCAGTCATATTAGGGACAGCAGAACATTTTGAAATGCAAAGAAAAAAGGTTAGCTACAGAGAATATAAACCGGGATTGTTTGTAAAAATTATTCGGGTGGTTTTAGCTTTGTGGTGTGTGTTTACATATATTTGTATGCGGATGCTTCTTTTGTAAAACTAATCCTTAAAAAAAGCCGCCCAAAATGTGTCTTTGGGCGGACAGGTGCATCAAGTTACTCGGAGCCCGGCACATAGCCTCCCTCCCACAGGATTGACACATAATCCAGGGCTTACACATCCCCTCCCAGTCGCGCCTGTTAACAGCAATCTACCTCCTTATCCGGCAATTGTCAAGAAAAAATAAAATTAAAATGTTTCGATATGAGGGGGATTTTGATTTGCGTTGTTTGGCGGATAAAAATGGGTGTTCAAGATATGTCCTCAAACACCCTGACAATGCCAAGTTTTGACGGTGCGACATATACACTTCCCCTCGGCTCCGTCAATGGTAATTTACCCATTCATCAGGCAGTTGTCAAGAAAAAAATAAAATTAAAATGTTTCGGTACGGCAATCATGTCTGCGCAAGACGCATCCTTGCGCAGACGGCTGTCGAACGATTACGGAGGAGAGATGCGTTCTCCAGTTTCGTCCAACGCCCTAACATTAGCAATTTAACTCTTCATCAGGCAGTTGTCAAGAAAAAAATAGCAACTTAAAAAAACGAGGATATGGTGCCAGAGATAAGACCATTACGCCCTTTACTAACGGGGAAAATCCCCTTAACACCATATCCTCTACTTGGAAGGTGGGCGCGGCAACGCGCATACTGCAGATGCGCTAGCGCCGGGGGTATATTGCGGAGCAATACACCCCTTAACGCTACACCTTCAATATATAGCATAGGCGATTTGCGAGAAGATGTCAATCTAAAATTTAAAAATTTGAGAAAAATATGCCAATGTAAAAAGCAAACATTGTGAAAAAAAGGCAGACAGCACAATTTTTAACCAAAGCATGAAGTTTTCTTTGGCAAATCCCTATAACGTTGTTACGCTTTAGAGTAAAAACGTTTTTTGTTCCGTTCTTTTAACAAAGAGCGGATTTTTTTTTTTAATTTAATTTAATTTTGTAAAGGAGTACATTAAAATGAATAATATAAATGAAAACTATCCGCCGTTGAGACCTTTAACGGCAGAGCAACTTGCACAAGCTAAAATTTTAGCACAGCAAATAAGACCCCAAAATTCAATCTGGGATGATATTGCCGATGTAGGACGTGCGTTTGGCAAAGGGGTGTTATCCGGTACGGAAAGTGTATTAAATGGAGCGAGTCTGGGGGCTTACCGATTTTTAGGCGATAAAGCGGGATTGGGAGTAAGCGAACGAGCGCAGGAACTGCAGGATATGGCAGATACTGCAGGTGTCGGCGGGCTTAATAAGGCGGCTCAATTCGCCTCTGAAATGGCGGGAGGTTTCCGCGGTCCTGTAGCCAAAGGATTGGAATTTGCCAGAGCGGGACTCACTCCCATATCTCCGCGATTGGCAAATACCACAGTAGCTCCGCTATTGGTGTCAGGCGCAACAGAATCTGCAATCAGCAATACTTTTAACCATGATTTTAATAATTGGGATCAAATCGGAAAAGATACATTGCAGGGAACAGCGCAATCTTTAATTCCTTGGGCGGCTGGAAAAGGAGCAGGAAAAATCGGCTCGTATCTATTAAATAAAGCAGGCTATCAGCAATTTTTGGATAAATACGCCAAAACTCGAGTTATGGACGCGCAACCGCGTAATCCGATTAAAGATTCATGGCTATATGGTGATGTTGTGCCGGATAATACACCGGTTAATATGATTCATATTGATAAGGCTCCAAGATTTAAGAAAATTTCTGATTTGAGAAGGATTCTTTCTCCTCAATTTGATAACATAGGGGGACGGACAAATCTGCATACCAAAGAATATATCAATACCGCCGGCACGGCAGCAAGAGTAATTAAAAATGCCAAAATTAAAGAAAATGTTTTTGCATACCCTAAAATTGATGAGGTTATTGAACAAGGGCTAAGTTCAGGCATAAGACCTACGGACGCTTTTGCCAAACATCAAGGTGTTTCTGGGCAAAAAATTTACAATGCTGGAATTACCTACGGGTCAAACAATACCCCTTACTCTACAAGATTCTATGTTGACCAACCAAACGACATTGCTTCAGTACACAATTTTGCAGGGATAGATGTACATAAAATAAAAGGTGGGCGCGGTAACGCGCATACTGTAGATGCGCTAGTACCTGAGGGTGTATTGCGGAGCAATACACCCCTTAACGCCACACCTTTCAACTATAATATAGGCGATTTGCGCGGACCTGTCAACCCCGAATTTAAAAATATTTCAAATTTATATGACGGGTTGAACAAAAAACAGGTAATCGGACTGGATAACGCAATAAAATCAGGTGCGAAACAGAGTGTAAATCCGATGGGAAGTTTTGATAATATGTTGAAAATTCGTTCTCAAGTCGGAACGCAAAGCGGTCTAAATTCGGCAAAAAAACAACTTGACGGAATTTTAGATACGGCAGAGAAAAAATTAGGATTGCCATCCGGAGTACAAACACTGCGTAAGGGGGTAGATAAAGTTAATGAGCTTGCTCCCAAGGCGGCACTTTCTATCTCACATGATCAACCTCAAAAGTGGTTTACAAAAGAGGATTATAACAAGATGAGCGAGGAGGATGAAAAAAAGAATATGCCCCTGATAACATCGCAGATATTGTTGGAAAAAGAGGGGAAAATCCCACAGTATTTAACCAAGGGTATGA
>JAFUYI010000067.1 GCA_017470585.1 Alphaproteobacteria bacterium
AAATTCAGCTATGAGGTTAGACGACCTCAACCTTCACATCGGTAAGCGATGTAAAATCTTCCTGCTATTATGGTTGGAAGGCTTGCAAAATAAGTTGGTAACGACAAATATGCAGCACTATTTCAAGGAATAGTCGTCAACTTCCAGCCACCTCGCGGGTTTGATACCCAAAAGGTGGTTTTCTTTTTTAGACAAGAAACCATAAAAGGAAGTTTAGATGACAAATAAAACTTTTTTGACAATTCTATTGTTAGGCTTTTCATACACCGCCTATAATGCCGCCGCCGTTTCCGAAAATTTTGCAATCCTCACCATCATTGACCACGAAATAGTTTTAGGCAATTTCCGTAGCTCCGCCGCCGATGGTAACTTAAACAAAACCGGTGACATAAGTTTAGGCACAATCTATATCAATCCGAATGCCACACAGGAAACCAACTGGTCTTACAGCACTTCCGGCGTATGTATATTACATAACGGAGATGCTATCACCAGGGCGGACAATGCCACCATCGGAACTTTTACTGCCAATGTTTCTAATCCCAATGAATGTAACGGCGACAATATAAACTGTGCAGGGTTGAGCGTTACCGGAAATCTGGGGCGTTGGATTACCTCGCTTTTCGGCGGCAGCGGAACTTCTTGTCAATTCCGGATTTATTACAGCGGTGATTTTAATATTTTTAAAGTATTCCCTTATTGGTGCAGAATAGACGAAGGAGCCGTTTCAGGAGTTACAACCGGCACTCATACCGGAACGCTTACCATCTCTTACACCCCGAGTTAGTAAGCGATTATATCTTTAATAACTTCTCCGGCGGCGATAAATCCGGCGACCGCCGGTACAAAAGGCATCGAACCGGGGGTTTGTCTGCGGGAATTATCAGGTTTTATATCTTGCAACGGTTTTAAGGCTTTTTCGCGGGAATATACTACTTTTACGTTCTTAACACCGCGTTTTTTCAGCTCCTTGCGCATAACGTGTGCCAGCGGACAAACTGAAGTTTGGTAAATATCTGCAATTTCAAATAAATCGGCGCGCATTTTATTGCCTGCCCCCATTACCGAAATAATCGGAATACCGGAGGCGGCAGCGTTTACAATCAAACTTATTTTAGCGGCAACGGTATCTATGGCATCAACTATATAATCATAATTGTCAAAATTAAATTTTTCCTCCGGCAGATAAAACATTTTATAGCATTTTACTTTGCAATCGGGATTGATTTGTTTTATTCTTTGTGCGGCGATATCAACTTTATATTTTCCGATTGTGTCATAAAGTGCCAAAATCTGACGGTTCAGATTGCTTAAATCAAACACGTCGTTATCAATTAAATCAAGACTGCCTATTCCGCTTCTGGCAAGTGCCTCAACCGCACCGCCGCCGACACCGCCCAAGCCGAAAACCGCGACCCTTGCGTTTTGTAATTTTTTAACAGCCTGTTTTCCGATTAAAAGTTCTGTCCTGCTGAATTGCTCTTCGTTTATCATCTTATCCTCCGAGATATTGATAATTCATTTTGATTTTCTGTGCAAGAAAAATCAGCTTTCATAAATATTTTACTTGGATTCTTTTTAAGATTGGATTATAAATAGGGTAGTTTTGATTTTTTTGGGAGATAATATCTGATGAAAACTAAATTTTTAGCAACGATTGCCCTCTCGGTTGCCCTGTTGAATCCTTTTTTTGCGCAAGCCGAAGGCAAGAACGGTGTTGCGGCAGTGGTTAACGGTGAAAAAATTACCGTGGCGGAACTCCGTGAAATTTATGATCACACCCCGCAGATTCACACTCAAGATAAATGGGATACTTTCTATAATAAAGCACTGGATGCGTGGATTAACAGCAAGATCGTCCAGCAGGCCGCTGACAAATCCAATGTCCGCAAAAGCAAGGAATACAAAGAACAGCTTATTGCTGCCGGCAACGATATTGCCAGCAAATTGTATTTGCGCCAAGAGTTGGATAAGAAAATCAACGATAATGATGTAAAAAATATGTATAACCAATACAAGACCAATTTTGTTTCCGAAAAGGAGATAAGAGCGCGTCATATTTTGGTTGACAGCGAAGCATCTGCTAACGATATTATCACCAAAATCAAAAAAGGTGAAAATTTCGATGAGTTAGCCCGCAAATACTCCAAAGAAAGGAAATCCGACCTCGGATATTTCACCAAAGAGATGATGGTTCCCGAGTTCGGCGAGGCGGCTTTCTCAATGCGCAAGGGTGATTTTTCACAAAAGCCGATTAAAACACAATACGGCTATCATATCATTTTGATTGATGATATTCGTAACACTCAACCCCTTTCTTATGAAGATGCCGAGCCGCAGCTGCGCGGTATTTTGGCGCAGGAAGCCTTGAAGAACGTTATGTCCGCTATGGGCCAAAGCGCAAAAGTTGAAAAATATTCGTTGGACGGCAAAGTTGTCAAATAGCGAGGTCAATACTTATCGGGGAGGTTTTTCCTCCCCGATAAAATAAAAACAGGGATAAAAAAGTGGAAGATACTTTTGACTTTATGATTAACGATGAAAACGAGGTTATGCTCTTGATTTACGAGCGAGCCGCAAAAGTTTCTTCGCCTTATATTGAAATCAATCCCCATGACTGCACAGCCCTGTTGCATCGCAGTGATGAAGATGAGATTTTTATGCGGGAAGTTCCTTCCGAGGTGATAGAAAATCTTTATAATGCCGATACTCTTCTGGTCTGCGAATTAAGCCGCGAAGATGATACCTCGCAAACTTCTATTGTCAAGGCTTATGAAGCAGACATCAATCTTTAAGGCTGTTATCGAGTCGCTCTTCCTCAAGTCCTGCCGGATCCTGATGAATAATAACCTGCGAGCCGGGGTATAGGTGTTTTACTTCCCTTTCTACGATTTCGGTCAATTCATGCGCTTCATAAAGCGAGAGTGTTCCGTCTAATTCCAAATGAAACTCAAAAATATATGATCCGCCGAGATTGCGAGTTCGCAAGTCGTGCATTCCGTGGCAAAAACGGCAATTTTTGATGATATTGATAACCGATTCCCTGATTTCAAACGGAAGTTCGCGGTCAAGCAACTGTTCTATCGCCGAGCGTGTCATTTGCCAAGCATTATAGAGTAAATAACCCGATATAAAAAGTGCCGAAACGGTATCAAACCAATTGATGTTAAAAATTTCAACCACAATCAAACTCAAAATAATTTCACCGTTAGTGAGCAAATCCACCACATAGTGCATACGATCGGCTTTTAACGCCATTGAATCGGTCTTTTTTATCACATAGTTTTGAAAACCAATCAATAACAATGTTGCAGTAAGGCTTATCCCCATCACCAGAATACCCAATCCGGTATCACTCAAGGGGCGCGGATGTACAAGGCGGTTTATGCCCTCATAAATCACAAACATTCCCGAGCCGGCAATAAAAGCCGCTTGAACCAATGCGCTCAAAGCCTCAACCTTGCCGTACCCGTAACGGTGATTGGGGCTTGCCGGAAGCGAGGAAAAACGAATTGCCACATAGGTAATAAGCGAGGCGAAAATATCGGAAATACTGTCAACCAAAGAGGATAAAACCGCCAAAGAACCGCTGTAGATGGAGGCAATCAGTTTTAGGAGCATAAGTCCTACGGCGACAGAAACACTGGCAAATGCTGCCCAATGTTTTAAGCGATGTTCAGCGGACAGTGTTGATGACATTTTTTATTTCCTCTAATCGTTGTTTACTGATTTGATAATAGCATTTTTCGGCGGTCTTTTGCCAAAAACGCAGGTGTGAATTGCTAATCTCCGGCGAAAATCTATAGGAAACATATATATCATCACCATGAGAAGCAAAATCAAGATTGATAATGTCATCATCCTCGTTAATCAATTTGAGATTAAACAGCGGCTCTGTCTGCGGGGCATTCTCGGTCTGTGCGATAAAGGAGGTATTAAGCAGTTCTTTTACCATAACCGCGCTACGGTTCAGGTTGGTGTTTTGATTAAAGCCTTTAAGTCTGCCGAAACGCAGGTTCCACAAACTCGAATATCCCCAGTTCAGAGGATTGGCCGATACTTCAATCAAATCAGCCTTAACCATCCAGACTTGAAATTCGTTTTTGGCGCGGATGTAGGCAGCCCTTGCCCCTCTTCCGATGTCAATATCATATTTACCCAAATAAAATTCGGCAAGATTTTGATTGTTTTCATCGCGCAAAGTAATTAACGTGCCTTGAGATTCATTATTATCGAGGGATTTTAAGCCGAATGCGCCGAGATTTTCCAAACGGTCGGATTTTTTCTCAAAATAAGTCATTTCGGATATTGCGCTTATAAAGCTTAAAATTCGCTCCTGATAAACACTCAAGCAATCTTTGCCGGGTATTTGCCAAATGCCGTCTTTTTTAACAAATTTCAAGTTCTCTTTCTGCGAGGAAAGCTCGATTTGAGCAATTTGATTGAGGCTTGATGTTAAATCGGGAAATACTTTTTTGTTTTCAAATTCGCTCCATTCGCCTCTTCCCGCGTAATAAACACAGACTCCGCCGCTTACAATCAACAGCAGGCAAATTCCTGATATAATTTTAAACTCACGATTGATTTTAAAAGAAATTCCCTTAAAAGCACGACGTTTCTTAAACAATGCCACAAAAGCAAGCACCGCTAAAATCAAGGCCGGCATTAAGGCTATATTGATAACCTTAACCCAAAAAGCAAATTTTTCCAAATCGGCGTGCATATTCATCCGGATTTTTGCCAATTCATCAATTAAGGCTTTCAATTCCTTTCTGGTTTTGGCAATTACCGCCAATTCATCGGCACTGAAATCGCTTCTTTCTTCAAAATTACGTTTGGCAACAACTTCATTTAAGGCTTTTTTGGTTCTCTCAATGCGGTTAAAAAGCTCATGCTCTTTAATTTGAAAATCACGCAAATTCTGCTTGCGCATACTTTCAATATCGTTAAACAGCCGGACTTTTCGTGAACGTCCGCGCAAATCAATCAATTTTTCATCACCGCTCAAATAATCAAGCGCGTTCAAAATAAAATCGGCGTTATTATAAAGCGGAATAAAATAATTGTTTTCCAAAACCGTTTCGTTTTTACTCCAAAAAGTATCGTAAATAAAATCGGTATCGGAAACGACAACCGCCTCAAACGGCAGGTATTTGTTTTTGCTTTTAAGCAGTGCCGCCAAAACTTTTGTTCCTTTTTGCGGAGCAAAGAAATCAAGCAATTTTTCGGGGCTTACGGAATCATAAACCACGCTTGAGGACATCACACCGGAATTGTTCCCCGCAACAATAAGCGGGATAAACTCGCTGTTATAACCGTCGGGAACAAGCGGGCAAACAGAAGCAAACAAAACAGAGTGCAGGTTTTTGGTGATTTTCTGTTGCGGGTTAAAGGAGCTTTCCGGCAGAACGAACTGGACAATATCTTGGGTGAATATCGGATTTGTGGAGTAATTTTTGGTTGCATCAACTGTAATTGAATTATCCAAATCAACCACCACCATTTCATTATAAATCCGAAAACCGAAAAATTTATCCAGCCCCTTAAAATCGGAGGGGGAGAACTCAATGTTGCGGGACGAGAATATCCGCGGCGATTCGGCGGCAGTATCCGCTAAAATTAAAAACTTGCCGCCGTGTTTGGCATAGCGTTTAATCTCGTTTATCATTTCATCGCTCAATTCTTGAGGATGAATCAGCATTAAAATATCAATTTTGCTCAAATCATCAGCGTTATTTATCGACTTTATTTCATAAAAACGCTTTATTTCGTTGATGATATTCCATTGCGGAGAAACATAGCCTAAATCCTGATTGGTTTCAAACATCGGCAGCGAGCTGATAACGCCTACGGTTTTCTTCTTATGCAGGAGAATATATATTTCTTCAACCAAATCCTGTTCCAAAAACGCCTGCCGCTCCAGAGGGAAAAACGGCTTGGTCTGCTGTTTGTTATCCGAAGAAGAAAAAACGATTCCCATATAGGCATTACGATTCAGGTCAATAAGCGGCAAAGGTTGCAGTCCGTAGGCAATCGCCATATCCTCAATTTCGCTTAAAGGCTCGGGGTTAAAAATGCGGTAAGTAAATTTCTGTGGTGCTTCTTTACGAAATTGCTCCAAAATCAGACGAATCCGGTTATAAGCGGCTCTTACTTGCGGATTGCGTTCGCCCAAAATCGGCGAATAGTAAAACTTGGCGGTGATTTTTTCCGAAATGGATTGCAGAATCTTTTTTGAAGAGGAGTTCAAAGTATAGATTTTTTCTTGGCTGAAATCATATTGTATATTTTTTAAGAGCTGTTCGGAAATAAGATTTAAGCCGATAAAACCGAGCAACACCGCCAAAGCTGCAAAAACATAATACAGCGGCTGGGTGGATTTAAGCCAGCGGGAAGTGCCTGTAGTCTTAAAACTCACAATTAACACCGTAAACGTGTTGAACATAAAAATAACGCTTAACGCAAAAAAGAGAAAATTTGCCTCCAAAAGACCGCTTACAGTCTGCCCGAAATGGGTTAAAAAGCTGAATGATGCAATCATATCAACGATAAAGGGAGAGGAAAACTCGCGGAAAAATCCCAAAACGTATTCCACCCCGCTCAAGAAAAACAAAAAGTTGACCACAACCGAAATAACCAAGGCGATTACCTGATTTTTGGTTAATGCCGACATTGTTTGCGAAATGGCAATCATACAGCCTGCCAGAATGAAACTCCCCGCGTAACTCAAAGCTATTACCGAGTTATCGGGGGAACCTAAATAATTAACCGTAATCCAAAACGGAAAAGTCAATCCGAGCGATATAAACGAAAATATCCATGCCGCCAAAAATTTACCCCATACCAAGGCTGATATTTTAACCGGCATGGTTGTAATTTGGATTACCGTATGCGAGCGAAATTCCTCCGCCCACAGCCGCATGGCGATTCCGGGGATGAAAATAAGATAAATCCACGGCTGAAATTCAAACATCGGCTCAAGGTCTGCCAAGCCGCGTTCAAAAAAATGTCCGAAATAAACCGCAAAAGACCCGTTTAACGCCAAAAATGCCACCAAATAAACGTAAGCAAGCGGCGAAATAAAGTAACGCAACAGCTCATTTTTAACCACGGCGTACAGTTTTTTCATCTGTTTTCCTCCCGAGTTTGCGAAAGCTTAAAAAATACCTCTTCCAAAGACGGGCTTTGATATTGACTTAAAACCGCCTCTAAAGTTCCGTCAGCAACAATTTTTCCTTTGTCTATCAAGATGATTCTTGCGCACAAATTTTCGGCTTCTTCCAAAAGGTGCGTGGAAATGATAATGGTTTTATCTTTTCCAAAAGCAGAGATAAGCCCGCGGATATGGCGTTTTTGGTTAGGATCAAGTCCGTCGGTCGGCTCATCAAGCAACAATATCGGCGGGGACGATAAAATGCTTTGCGCAAACCCCACGCGCCGCCGATAGCCTTTGGATAAGGTTTCAATTCTTTGTGAAGCGACATTATTGATTTTGGCAATCTCAATAACTTTTTTTACTTCATCTGCTCCAAGCCCTCGAAGCTCTGCCATATATTCCAAAAAGGCTTTTACACTCATATCGTCGTATAAAGGCGATCCCTCGGGCAGAAAACCGATATGTTCTTTGCCCCATATAGGGTTATCTTTAATGTTTTTTGAACAAACGAAAATATCCCCCGAATCGGGTGATAAAAATCCGGCAAGCATATTCATCAGGGTTGTTTTTCCGGCTCCGTTTTCACCGACCAATGCAATAATTTCCCCTTTTTGCGCCGTAAAATTGAGATTTTGCGAAGCTTTTATCTCTCCGTAACTTTTACATAAATTCTCAACACGGATAAATTCATTGCTCATTTTTTATTCCTTGCGGTTTAATTCATACAAAACAATCGCCGCGGCGGTTGAAACATTAAGACTTTCAACATCGGGATTTATCGGCAGGCGGACGCACATATCGCAATTTTCCTCTGTGAGGCGGCGCATACCTTTGCCCTCGCTGCCCATAATAACGGCGATTTTACCGCGTTTGTCCGTATCTTTGATTTCGGCTTTGGCATAGCCGTCCATACCGATAATCCAAAACCCGCTTTGCTTTAATTTTTCAATCGCCCGCACCAGATTGGTAACCCGGCAAACGGGCATATTTTCAAAAGTTCCGGCGGCGGCTTTGAGCATACTGCCGCTTTCTTGAGGAGAATTTTTATCTTGAACGATGAGAGCAAGACTGTTAAAAGCCGCGCAGGAGCGAATAATAGCCCCGATATTCTGCGGGTCGGTTACCTGATCCAAAATAACCAGATGGCAGTCGCTTAAAAACTCGGAACGGGAGCATATTTCTTCCAAACTCACCGCAGGCAGCATATCGGCAATCATGACAAACCCTTGATGCACGGCATCGGGAGCCAAAAGTTTTTCTATTTCTCTTCTGTCAGTGATTTGTAACTTATCCGCACTCACCAAGTTTTTCAATTCTTCAAAATTTTCTCTTACACACAAAACTTTTTTGATTTTGCGGGCGGGATTTTTAATTGCCGCCAACACGGCGTGCCGTCCGAATATGACAACTTGATTTTTGTTTATCATCAATTTTTCTCCAATATGGTTTTGACATCTTCAAGCCGATTGATTTTATAAGTGGGCTTTGCTCCGCGGTAGGAGCCTTTGGGGTCAATGATAATGCTGTCGGCACCGTTTAAGGCACAGGCGGTTTTGACATCGGCTTCCCCGTCCCCGATAACAATAATTTCCGAAGGTTTCGGCAGCTGATTGTCAAACACGGCGCGGCAGGCTTTGGGGTGCGGTTTATCTTCTTCATATTCTCCGGCGGCAACCACATTTTTAAAATATCCCTTAAAATTAAGAGCTTCCAGCTCGGCGTGAATGAATTTAGTTTTTTTGTTGGTAATCAGATAGGTTTTAATTCCGGAATTACGGCAAAAATCAAGCAATTTATGCGCTCCGGAAAGAGGCCTGAGCTTCTGGGTGTGGAATTTTTCAATATACTCATAAAAATAGACTGCGGCAAGCGAGGCATTTTCGGCAAAAAAATGTTTTAGGGCATCCTTGTTTTGAATTGTGCTTAAAGTTGCTTTTAATTCGCTGTCGGGGATTTTTTTCATACCGAGCTGTTCAAAAACATATTTATACGCGCCTAAAATTACCGGATAGGTGTCCGCTAAAGTGCCGTCCCAGTCAAAAACCGCATATTTATATTTCACGCCGCGCTCCTTAAAGGTTTTTGTTTTAATCATATTTTAAGCCTTAAACATTACTATTTGCTTAATTTAACAGATTACGGAACTTCATTTTATGGAAAACGGCAAACGCTTAAACCAAATTTATGAACTTTTGAGATGCTTCGGGATACCGCAACAATCACAAATAACACCCTTAAACACCGATGCTTCATCACGCCGCTATTGGCGCGCAGCATATAAAAACCACGGCAGTGTAATTGTTTTGGATGATGAAAACAAATGCTGCAAAACCAAGGAATTTGCCGAATTATCCTCCTTTTTGCGCGCACACGGTGCGTATGTGCCGGAAGTATTTGCGCAAAACATTGATGAAGGACTGTTGATTCTTGAAGATTTAGGCAATGACAGCATTAACAGTCTGCTTACTCCGGAAAACGAAAAAGAACTTTATCTCAAATCTGCTCAAGCCTTGGCAAAGGTTGCCAAAATAACTCTTCGCCCTCAAAACGTCAAAGACTTTGCCAAAGCCGATTTGCTAAAAGATATAAAGCTTTTCAGCGATTGGTATGTTCCGATGGTTTTAGGACATCCTCTAAATACAAAGGCTTATAAAGAATTTTTTGCTATCGTTGATGAATTGGCGGATATGGCGTTTAAGGTTCCCAATCGCCTGATGCTTTGGGATTATCATGTTGATAATATTATGCTCCCTCCGCATTCTCGAGAATGTGCTATTATTGATTTTCAAGATGCGATGTGGGGACCGTTGACCTACGATCTGGCAAGCCTTTTAGCCTCTGACAGAAGAGTTGTTTCTCCTTCAACGGCAAATGCGGTAAAAGTTGCGTTTTGGCAAAGTATGGAGGGTATAAACCAAAGTGTTTTCAACGATTCGCTTGCTTTTATGTCAATGTATCGGCACATGAGGGTGTTAGGCAGATTCACCACCCTTTGTTTTGTCAATCGTAAAGAAAAATATCTTAATTACATTCCGCAGACATGGCAGCACTTGGAAGAGGATTTAGATTCCCCTGTTCTGCAAAAGATGAAAGATTGGGTAAACAAAAATATTCCGGCGGATTACCGCGGATTGCCGCACAAAAAACCGCTTAACTCGGCAATTATCCTGGCGGCGGGGCGGGGAAGCCGAATGGAACACTTAACCGATGATATGCCGAAACCCTTGGTAAAAGTAGGAAATAAATCGCTGATTGATTATAATTTGGAGCGGATTTTATCTGCCGGAATAAGCGATATTACGGTTAATCTCTGTTACAAGGGCGAAATGATAAAAAAGCATTTGCATCAAGTCTATCCCGATATAAAAATTACTTTTTCCGAAGAAGAAACCGCGCTTGAAACCGGAGGAGGAATAAAAAAAGCTCTGCCGTTAATTAAAAGCGAAGCTTTTTTTGTCTGCAACAGCGATGTGTTTTTTATTGATGAGGGGTATAAACCGCTTTTGTGGCGGATGATGGACGAATGGGATGAAAAAAAATATGATATTTTGCTTATGCTGCAGGATGTGGATAAAATTTGCGGAGATGTGAGCGGAGATTATCGTTTGGATTCAAATAATAACCCCGAACGCAATGCGCTCAAACTGCCGGGTTATCCCTATATGTTCGGGGGAATATCAGTTATTTCGCGAAAAATTTTTGCCGATGAAAAAAGGGAAATTTTTTCTCTTCGAGATATGTTTGACAAAGCGCAAAGTCAAGGGCGACTAGGGTTTGTCATAAACAACGGGTGCTTTTTTCATGTCGGTACGCCGCAAGCCTTAAATGAGGCAGTAAAAAAAATTAGCGGGTATAAATAAAAAAGTTATTGACATTTGCAGTAAAATGGGGTTATTTCCATTATGCGATTTGCAAAAAAGGAAAAAATCAATCCTTTTTATCCTCGTCTGATTTTATATGGAGGGGTGGCAGAGCGGTCAAATGCAACGGACTGTAAATCCGTCGACTTATGTCTACGAAAGTTCGAATCTTTCCCCCTCCACCATCTGAAATTCAGGCAGAGAACTTGAAAATAAGATTGGTTGCAAATGCGGGTGTAGCTCAATGGTAGAGCAGAAGCCTTCCAAGCTTATGACGGGGGTTCGATTCCCCTCACCCGCTCCATTCCTCTCTCGTTTTCAAGATTTGGTTTTAACGAATAACAATTAGGAAACGAGAACAATGGCAAAAGAAAAATTTGAAAGAAATAAGCCGCACTGCAATATCGGAACCATCGGTCACGTTGACCATGGAAAAACGACATTGACCGCCGCTATTACCAAAGTATTGGCGGAAGAAGGCG
>JAFUYI010000068.1 GCA_017470585.1 Alphaproteobacteria bacterium
AGTAAAAAAGTTTTAAATTGTAAAATTTTGATTTCCTGCCTTCCTCCCGATCTCAATGCCTATTTTTTGCCTCTTTCTCTCTCGTCACCTCTCGCACGGAGCAACCACTCGCTTGTCTTGCTGAACTTGTTTCAGCATCTATTTTTGGGATTTCCCCTTCTCGTCACCCCTCGATTCCGTCAGGAATCGTCAAGGGGTCTCATGACCACAATGAACGGAGCGTAAATTTCAGGGGATTCCTTGACGAAAGCAACCGTATGGTTGCTTTCGAGGCATGACGTAAAAAAGAGGCAAAAAATAGGCATTGAGATCGGGAGGAAGGCAGGAAATCAAAATTTTACAATTTAAAACTTTTTTACTTGATTTACAATAAAACTTATGTTATAGTCATATTCGAAATAAGCAAAGAGCTGTTTCGAGGTTTAGCGACCTCTTTATATTCGTTCAGACCGGACGTAAATCGGTCGTTCTGACTTTATGGTCGGAAGATTGCGGAATAAGGCTCTGCCAAATACGCAATACTATTTAATATAAGTAGTCGCTAACTTCCGACCGCCTCGCAGAATATATTCGGGGTGGTTTTCTTTTTAATGTTAACAAAAAAAGAAAATTATAAAGGAAGTAAGAAAGATGAATAAATATATTTTACTACTTGGTATTGCCGGTGTTGCGCTTGGCTCGTACCACGCCTACGCCGGAAACTCGGCAACTATGACCGTTACGGCGACAATCGCCCATGATGTGAGCTTGAGTGTTACTCAAGATTTAGATCTTGGCACAATCACTGTCAATCCAGCGGCAACCGAGGAATCAAGTTGTAGCTATACAGAAACCGGGGTGGTAACTTGCAATCAAGGAGATGCTTTTGTTTCCGCTTCTAATGCTACCGTCGGTGCATTTACCGCTAATATTGCCAATAAAACGGCTTGCAATACCGCAAGTAACTCTTGCGGAGGATTAAACCTTGGTAACAATGGAACTGTTGATAATATCTTTGGCGGAAGTGGAGCTGATAATTCCTGCCAATTTTACATTAAATATACCGGAAGTTCAAACATCTTTAAGGTATATCCGTGGGATTGTATGATAGAAGAGGGAGGAATTTCTTCTGTTACTTCCGGTTCTCATTCCGGCACTTTAACCATAAACTATTCGGCGGGCGGCTAGATAAAAAACGCAAATCGGGCGGGGAGCTGAACAAACTCTATGTTAAATAAGCAAAAGCCCTCTTTGATATAACAAAGAGGGCTTAAATTTTTTATTTCAAACCGGACTAAAACGGAATATCATCATCAAGACCGGGAGTTGCCGCCGGTGTGCTATCCCATGAACCGGAAGCACTGCCGGAGAATACATCCGAGCCGCTTGCGGAGCTGTCTCCTTTAGCATCGAGCATAACCAAATTGCCGGTATAATTCTGCAAAACAACTTCGGTTGTATATCTTTCCTGTCCGTTGGCATCTTCCCATTTGCGGGTTTGGAGCTGTCCTTCAATGAACACTTTGGAACCTTTGCGCAAATATCTCTCGGCGACATCAGCCAACTGGGTGTTAAAAATCACTACTCGGTGCCATTCGGTACGTTCCTTTCTCTCGCCCGAAGTTTTATCGCGCCAAGTGTCGGAAGTTGCAATATTAAGATTAACAACTTTACTACCGTTTCCCGTGGTGTTGACTTTAGGATCGGTACCCAAGTTGCCGACTAAAATAACTTTATTTATGCTACCGGCCATTGTTTATACTCTCTTAAAAAAATTAAACCTTGAATCAATATAAGATAATTCCCGCCATAGTCAACAAAATCAATAAACCTGTGTATATTTGCCGTTGCGGATACGATATATGGTATAGGGGAGTTGTTTCTGCGGAACGTCGCCGCGGTAAACCACCTCGTCCCATCCGGTATTGATTTTTTTACCGCGCAGTTCGCTCAAAATCCTCTCATAGCGAAAAGATTTGGCTTGTCTTATCAATCCCGCCCACATCTTAACCGCCAAATACCCATACGGCATCAATCCCTCCGGTTCAATTCCCCACAAACGGAGCCGCACCAAACTGGGGGCAAAATAAGAATTAGCCGTCAGTGCAGGCATTGACAACAAATAGCTTTCCTGCGACATCGCATTGCTTTTGCGGGCAAATTTGTTCCGCAAGCTGTAACGGTCGGCAAAAATAACCATATCCTGATCAAGATCACGGATTCTTTCGCTCAATTCCAATATTTTTTCACCGCCGCCCATAATATAAACCAGTTCGGCACCTTCCTCCACGACTTTTGCCGCGGCCTGTTTCATCGAGGAATGTGTCGCAACAAAATCAGCTTCGACAACTCTTCGTTCTAATACTCCGGCGTACTTGTTGCGGATAATTTTAAGATTATCCTCCATATCAAAATTGCCGCGTTCATAGACAACGCCCAAAGTTTGCATCGGATAGTGCGTATCAATAAAATCAATCAGTTTTTCGGTGGCTTTATCGGTATATCCGGTAAAACGGATCACCTCCGGCCTTGGCTTGATATAGCGGTTATTTTCAATACCGACGGGGTGAATCTGCACAATTTTTGCTTTATGCAGCAAATCGGCGATGGCATCGGCAGAGTTCGGACAATGCGGTCCCAATACCAAACTCATTTTATCATCGGTTTTATTCAAGGCAATCATTTGTGCCGCACTCAACGACAACACATCATCGCACGGATCATCAATCGGAACGAGATTTACTTTTTTCCCCTGCAGTCCGCCTCGGTTGTTAATTTCATCCACGGCAATTTTGGCACCGTCAATCAGTTCTTCGCTGAAATATTTATAATCGCCGCTCATCGGCGTAATTATGGCAATATTTATATCGGCACGCGCCGCAAAAGCCGCCAGCCACACTGCCAAAAATCCTAAACTACGCCCCAAAATTTTCATAGCCGTTACTTTTTTATTTTATCCATAATCTCTGTAATAAGCTTTTTTTTCAATAATAGCAAGACTCTAAATTACATTATTGACAAGAACATTATAATTGTTGCATAAAAATATTGTAATTTGTGCAAAAATTTATTACATTGAAGCAGTATCTTTAAAATATTTAAGGAAGTAAGATGAAAAAAACTTTAGTTATTGCGCTGTTTGCTATGTTTTCGGTAATTAAACCCGCTGTTTCGCAGACCAAAAACGATATTGCCAAAATCGAAAACTATCTCAATTCGGTAAAAACCATTGAGGCCGATTTTGTGCAGAACGCCAGCAACGGCAACGTTGCCGAGGGTAAAATTTATATTGAAAAACCCAATAAAATCCGTATGGAATACGGCGCACCGACCAATGTTTTAATCGTCGGCAACGGCGAATATGTGGTTTATAACGATAAAGATTTAGACCAAATCAGCAATATTGATTATGATGACATCCCCGCCACCATGATTTTGGGTAACGATATAAAAATCGACGGCAAAGATATAAAAATCACCTCTTTTTATAAAGATGCCGGAACAACCATTGTCGGACTTGACTATAAAAACAAAGGCGACTTGGGAACGATTACTTTGACTTTCAACAATTCCCCGTTTGAACTGCGGCAATGGAAAATCGTTGATCCGCAGAGTGTGGAAATAGCTGTATCTCTTTACGGTGCCAAAATAGACAAGCCTCTTGATCCGGCGTTATTCAAGTTCAAGAGAAAAAGCTCTCCGTTCAATTTGAAAAAAGGTCGCTAAAAATTAAGCGTATATCCGGATTCTTCGGTTATGATTGCCGGCTCATCATCTTCGATTTTTTGGCGCAGGCGATAAATATGCGTTTCCACGGTGTGGGTTGTTGCTTCGGGATTATAGCCCCAAACCTCGGAGAGAAGTTCGCTTTTGGAAACAATTTTGCCTTTTGCCTTAAACAAATAGCTGATAATATCTCCTTCGCGCTCGGTCAATTTAGTACGCTTGCCTGTTCGGCGGTTTAAGATTTCTTTTTGTTCGGCGTATAAAATATAGTTTCCGAACTCTATGCGTCCCTCTTGGCTTCGGCGGAATAAATTTACCGAGCGGACCAGAGTATCAAGCAATTCCTCCAATCTTAACGGTTTAGTCAACATAAAGGGTATTTCCGCATCAGTGTCTTTTTTTAAGAATATAATCGGTGTTTGGCGCATTGAATTTTGGAGATTTTGTGCCAAACAGGCATTTTCATCAACGATTACGGCATCAAAAACAACACAATCGTCTTTGTCTTCAAAAACATTGGCATCTTGAGTATATAACTCAATTTGCTCTTTTAAATCGGTGCGAAAATCCTCATTGTCAGATAAAAGCAAAATATTGGTCATCTAAAATTTTACTCCCAAACCTGTAATCAGTGCATAGCCTTTATTTGATTCCGTTTTACCCGTAAAATCGCCGTGCGCCGCGGCGGCGTATATCGTAAACATTTTGTTGAACTGATAGGAATTGGAAAACTGGATAATTTTATCTTCAAATTTCTTACCGTCAGCTTTGGAGTAAAAATAAGTCAATGCCGTTTTAAACGGTCCGAACTCGTAACCTATCCCCGCATTATAGGCAAACGCATCGCGCCAAGCATCATAACCATCAATACTGCCAGAATATGCTTTGTTGAGAGCATCATCATAGTGGTTTACCCACGTTCTGCGGACTCCCGCGCCCAAAGTCCATCCCTTGCGGTAAGCACTCAATCCTAAAGAAACTTCTCGGTCTGCATCATCAAAATATGCTGCCCCCAGTGATCCTGATAAACTTATGCCAGTTATTTCCGCTGACTGATACAGGGCGGCGACATAGCCGGCTTTGTTTTTATAAGAAGCATGATTGGAAATCAAACCATCCCTGCTGTAACTCTCCGGAATATAGCTTATACCAAACATTGTTCCCTCACCGAACTCGGGGGAAATATAGCTTGCTTTCAAAGCTGTGCCGTCGGTGTTAATGTCGGTTGAATTAAGCACGCGGTAAGCCGTACCTTTGCGGTTACGGCGTAGATTCGGCGAGGAAATGAAATTGACAACATCGCTTTGATTAACGTTTAACATATCAACATTGGGAGCGGAAACACCGAGTTGGTATGCGGCGTTGCGGCTCTGCCCCAAAACGAGTTTGCCGTAAGGCGAATCGAACACGCCATATACTTCCTCTCCCCAAGAACCGTGGTTGTAATCTTTCAAGTATTGGTCAATTCCGTAGGATAAATCGACATAAGCTCCCGCTTCATATTCATCATTAAAGCGGTATTGCGCCATAAATGCGGCGTTCAGCCTTGAGGGTAAATGGTGGTGAGAGTCGGCTTTTGCATCGGTGTCGGTATAGCCGTATAAGGTTTTTGCCGACAAGGAATTTTCAAAATTCCAATCTCCGGCCTGCACCGCAACGGGAAAAAACATCATAACCAATGCCAACGCTATATTTTTTTTCATCTTCTGCCCTCTCTATTTAAATCTGCCCCATTTTAACGCATAAAGTTTAAAAAACAATCAATATGTCAAAAATTGTTATTACAAAGCATCGTAAGCGTAGCTTCAAACCGCAACCACAAGGCTAAAATCCGACTATTCAACCAAATTCTCAATCATATAAAGCGGAATGTTGAATAATCCGTTATTTTCCTCATAACCTGCGAGTGACGTGCGAACCGCTTTTGTCGGCCCGTATTTCTGGCGATATGAAGCAAGGCTTTTAGCCTTTAGATTGATGGTGGCTTTAACCTCTATCGGGATAACCATATCTTTATCCTGAATAACAAAATCTACTTCCGCCGTTCCGCTATCCGTTCCCCAATAAGTAATCGGCAGATTGTCTTTTATTTTAAGTTCTTGCAAAACATATTGTTCGATCAAAGCCCCTTTGAATTCCTCAAAAATCTTATTGCCCTCAATGATTGTTTTGGCATCAAGCATTGCTTTGGCACAGAGAAGCCCCGTATCTATCATATAGAGTTTGAAAGCCGAACTTTCCTCATAACCGCTAATCGGTAAATCTGGCTTGGTAATCTTATGGATTTTATAGACCAATCCCGTAAGTGTCAGCCATTCTACAGCGGCTTCATATTCACGGGCTCTGGCACCTTTCTGCACATCTTTATAGGTGAATTTTTTATTTTCCTTCGCCAGCTGAGATGGCAACGAGTTCCATACGGCGTTAATTTTCGGCACGTTATAAGATTGAGTATATTTTGAAAAGTCTTCCTTATAACCTGCAATAATCGCATTTTGTAAGCGGCGAACTTCCGCCATATCTTTATTCGCCAAAAAAGATTTAACCGCTTCCGGCATACCGCCGACAAACATATATTGCTTCAATAAATTGATGCACTTGTCTTGGAAATTCTGCAAAACAGCCCAGTTTTTATCTAAAATGAGTTCCGATAATTTATTTTCGCCGATGGCATCCAAAAATTCACAAAAACTCAACGGATATAAATTCAAAAAATCAACTTGTCCAACGGGAAATGAAAACTTCTTTTGACGTACTGCCACTCCGAGCAGACTTCCTGCCGCAATAATATGGTAATCGGGGGCATTTTCTTTAAAGAATTTCAAAGCGTTCAAGGCTCTTTCGCATTCCTGAATTTCATCAATAATAATCAGTGTATCATTCGGTGTGATTTGAACATTTGTCAGCACGTTAAGTCCAAGCAAAATGTTATCCAGATTATAATTGCCTTCAAAGATGTTTTTAGCATCAGGCGTATCTACAAAGCTGATGTAGGCAACTTTGGCATAACATTCTTTGGCAAATTCACGCATCAGCCAAGTTTTGCCGACTTGTCTTGCCCCACGGATAACCAGCGGTTTGCGGTTTGGATTTTCTTTCCATGCTTTAAGTTGTTCAAAAGCGTATCTTTTCATTATAATCTCCTTGATGTTTAATGATAATATAGCCCATGAATCACATTTTATCAAGGAAAAAATGTCAAATAATCACATTTTCACAATGAAAAATTAAAAATAAATCACGTTTAGTAACAAAAACCTCAGGAAAGCATTGCGCCTTGAAGCAAATGATAACGAAATATACAATTCGGGTATATGCAATTTTGCGAACCGAAAATTATGCAGAAAAAAGAAGAAGTTGCATTGAAAAATGCAACTTCTCTCCAATCTGGCTGCTTCACCTGGATTCGAACCAAGATTAACGGAGTCAGAGTCCGCTGTCCTACCATTAGACGATGAAGCAATCGTAAATCGGAAAGCAGTATATTACCAAAAATATTACTTGTCAACTATATATTTCCATTTGGGGAAATAATTTTAAATCTCAATTCGGGCAGAGGGAATTAAGCTATTCCCTCCACCCGATTTGTTTTTTATTTAGCCACCTGTTGAATAGTTTATGGTAAGCGTTTCTTCATGATCGCCGGTGGTAACACTGGAAACATTTTTTATAAAGCATTCAACAGGATACAATTTAAAGCTGTTCACGCTTCCGCTGTATTTTATTCCATAAGCGCAATAATTTTTACTATTATCAGAACCAAATAACCCCTCACTACCACTTAAACTCAAACCTCCACATATGGGAGCCACATCATTGCAAGCAGATGGGTTGGGAATATTGGCGGTAAAAGTGCCGACTGTAGCATTGGGAGCCGAAACAATAGCACCTTGTCTGCTGGTGTAACTGATTACCCCCGACTCGCTATAAGTCCACATTGTATCCGTTCCGGTATAAGCCGGATTGATGGTGATTGTGCCAAGGTCTATATCTTGAGTAACGCTCAAGCTCACATCGTGGGCGATTGTGGCGGTAACGGTCATTGTAGCGGAGTTGCCCGCGTAGGCGCAGTACGAGCCTATGGAAACCGCGGCAATGCCGAGCATTAAAATATATTTATTCATATTCAAACTTCCTTTTTTTATAACTTTAATAAAAGAAACCACCTCTTGGGTATTAAACCCCGCGAGGTGGTTGGAAGTTAACGACTGACCTGTAGTTCAGTGTTGAGTATTCTTTATATTCCCCAACCTTCCAAC
>JAFUYI010000069.1 GCA_017470585.1 Alphaproteobacteria bacterium
CGATAACTTATGATGGCGGTTTGACTGGATTTTCATGGAATCCGGTTATTGTATATCAATATACCACCAACGATTTCAGAGTGTATGATGCTCTCAGTTACACTTCTGCACCGGCGGAGGGAGATTATGAAGGCGAAATCACCATTTCCTACACGGCTCCGTAATTGTTGCATAAAAAAGGGGAGGTTGCAAGCCTCCCTTTTTTTAATTGGCGGGTTGCTCATCGTTGTGGGCAAGATTTCCTTTGATAAGCAGAAAGTTCGGTACATGACCGTTAAAAGAGTTATATTTTTGCGCCAGTGCCTGGGCTTCGGCATCAAACTCAACACGGCGGGCTTTGGATTGCTTTTTTGATTGGGATTGCGCCTCATCTTCCTTGGCTTTATCAACTTTTATTTCCTGCGGGGATTTTAAGATTTTATCCAAAATATCCTGTGTTTCGCGGGAACGTCTGGTGGTATAGACAATATTTTGTTTATCGGCAGGCAACATCTCCAAAACTTTTTCCATATTGGGAATCTGTTTGTTTTTCTTGATTTGGTTGATGTCATCCACTACCAAAACGTTGACCTTGGAAAGATCAATGCGCTGTTCTTCCACCAGTTCCATCAACAAGTCGGGAGAGCCGATAATTACATCGGATTCGCCCTCATGGTTATCGTTTCCGGTTTCTTGATGAAAGCGGTTCAAAAGTGCCAATGTATCTGAAATAAACACGGATTTGGCATTATCGGCAGTCATAATCAAAATATTGGTGGAATTGTTGCGGCTTATCATATCAATCAGCGGCAGCACATAGGACATCGTTTTGCCGCAGCCTCTGGGCGCAATGGTAAAAATATCTTTGCCCGCCAGAATTGCCGGTATAACATCGTTTTGAATGGTGGTCGGGGTAATGATTCCGCTTTCGTTGACGGCTTTAACCGTATGTTCGCTTAATCCTAAATCTAAAAAATTCATAATCTTATCCTAAAAAATTATACTCTTCCGTAAACATCTTCCAAGCGGACGATGTCGTTTTCATCCAAATTGTCGCCGGCCTGCACTTCAATAAATTCCATCGGCTCATCAGAGGCATTTTCAATGCGGTGCTTGGTTTCGACATCAATAAAAATGTGGTCGTTGGTTTTTTTATTATAAACAGCATCTCCCAAAGTCACAAGTCCCTCGCCTTTGACAATAATCCAGTGTTCGCAACGGTGATGGTGAAGCTGTAAGGATAATTTAGCGTGCGGATTAACTTTTATGCGCTTGACGCAGAAAGTCGCGCCGCAGTCCAAAACCTCCCAAGTTCCCCACGGGCGGACATCGGAATCGCCGCGTTTATAATTGTTAGCCATTTATTTACTCCTTATAGGTTATTTTTTGCTTGATGAAAGACAATATAAAGAATATAAATAAAATCACAACATAAATTTTACATAAAACGGAATAATTTTTTATGCACTCACCGGCGATTAAACAGGTATTAAATATTTTTAAGCAACTGCGGGATATTGATTCTTCGGTTTCCGATCAGGGAGAAAAAATTACCGAAATTATGCGCAAGATTTGCCTTCTTACCGATGCCGAGAGCGTTTTTTGCTATAGTGTCGCCGATGATAATTATTTGGAATTGCTGGCAGATTTCGGGGAGGATATTCCGGTCTTAAAAAAGCCTCGTATCCGTTTCGGCGAAGGATTGATAGGAGAAATTGCCGCCAAACGCCGCCTGATAAATGTGGAAAATTTTAATTTCGGTTCTAAAATTGCTCTGCCGGGAGAAAATAATCCGGAAAAATCTTTTGCCGGATTACCGATTTGGCAATGGAATCGGGTAATCGGTGTTTTAGCAATTGTTAAGTCCTCACCGATTGGCAATGAAATTGATATATTGCAGAATATCGCCATGTTCCTGGCGGAGATATTGACCTCTCCGCAAATGGGACAGTATCGGCAGGATTTGCGCAAATCGCGGGGCATAGGCTCCAAAGAACGGCTGCGCGGTATAAGCCTCAATAAAGGTTACGGGTTGGGTTCTGCCGTTATTCATCGCCGCTTGCAATCGGTTACCAATATTTTTGCCGAGGACAAGCAAAAAGAAAAACAGCTTTTGGCAATCTCGCACCGGCAAATGGTGGAGGATTTGGACAATCAGCTTAACGAAACGCGCTTGGGGCTTGGTGAACATACGGAGATTTTATCTGCCTACAAAATGTTTGCCAAAGACAAAGGCTGGTATGCCAAAATAGTTGATAACATTGAAGCGGGGCTGTCCGCACCCGCGGCAGTGGAACGTACATTTGAAGATATGTGGAATCGCTTGTCGGCAAGTTCCGACATATATTTGAAAGAACGCTTGCACGACCTGCGGGATATATCGGACAGGCTTTTATCTTATTTGAGCGGGCAGGGGGATAAGAAAACACCCGATATTAAAGGCGATATAATTCTTGTTGCGCAGAGTATGGGACCTGCGGAACTGATGGATTATGAGTATGAGCGAATCCGCGGCATTATTCTTGAAGAAGGCACTCCTACCATGCACGTTGCGATTGTTGCCAAAGCCTTGAATATTCCGGTTTTGGCAAAGATTAAAGGCGTGTTTAATGAGATTCAGGCAGGGCAAACCATTGCCATAGACGGCAATGATGGTTTTGTTTATGTTAATCCTTCGCCGCACAGGATAAAGGAATTTGCCTTAAAAATCGCCGAAAGCAAAGAAGAACGTCAGAGATTGGCGGCGTTGCGGGAAAAACCGTGCGTAACCAAAGACGGAATAAAAATCGGAATGTACTTAAATATCGGTTTGCCGCTTGATTTTGATTATATCAAAGAAACCAATTGCGACGGGGTGGGATTATACCGCACCGAAATTCCTTTTATGTCTTCCGAAAGTATGCCTGATGCTGCCAAACAATTTTCCTATTATGATGATTTGTTGTCGCGCTGCGGTGATAAAAAAGTGATATTCCGCAGTCTTGATGTAGGCTCGGACAAACTTCTGCCTTATTGGGCATACGGGGGAGAAGATAACCCTGCCATCGGATGGCGTTCGATTCGCATAACCCTTGACCGGAGAGCGATATTGCGCACGCAGATAAAAGCTTTTCTGCAAGCCGCCGCCGGAAAAGATTTGTATGTGATGTTTCCGATGATTGCCGATTACAAAGAGTTTGAAGAAGCAAGAGAAACATTGTTTTTGGAAGCGCAAAGACAGCAAAAGCGAGGCTGCGCCATGCCGAAAAATATTAAGGTCGGATTGATGATTGAGGTGCCGTCGGTGATTTTTCAGCTTGATAATATTTTGCCGATTGCCGATTTTATTTCGGTCGGAACCAATGATTTGGCGCAGTTTATGTTTGCCTGCGACCGCGGCAATCCGCGGCTTCTCAACCGTTATGGTGTTTTATCGGCTCCCTTTTTGGCGGTGTTGAAAAAAATTGTTGATAAGGCAAAATTTTATAATGTTGAATGTTCGGTGTGCGGAGAGATGGCATCAAATCCGGCGGAGGCGTTGGCACTCTTGGGGCTTGGCTATCGTAATCTTTCCTGCAGCGGAGCAATGTACGGAAAAATCAAAAATATGATTTTAAGCATTGACTGCGCAAGCCTTGAAGACTACATCATGAGCCTTTCCGGCTCTTCCCGCGAATCGCTTCGTTCGCAGATAATTTCCTATGCCTATGATCATGATATTGAAATTTATTAAATGGTATTGAAATTTATTAAAAAGTGTGCTAAAAGCATTTTTAAGTTGTTATAACAGGGGGAAAATCTGTGGTAAAAGAAATGGAAAACACCAAGAAAACGCTTAAAACATCGCGCAAAACTTCAACTTCGGCAGGTGCTTCGGAAAATGCAGACAAGACGGCTCAAGAACAGATAGAAAATGATAAAGTCGGAGCGATTTTATACAATGAACGTCTAAAAAAAGGACTTAATCTTGCGGATATATCGCAGGTGCTGTGTATTCGCCGTGCTTATTTGGATGCCATTGAAAAAGGCAATTATGCCGAACTTCCGCCCATGCCGTATTCGGCGGGTTTTGTGAACTCGTATGCCAAATATTTAGGTTTAAATCATACCAGAATTACCCAGCTTTTCCGTGAGGAAATAAATGTCAAGCCGCACAACGCCAGTTCGTTTGTTAATGAGGATATTCCGACCGAAGTAAGCCTGCCCAACAAAATTTATGTCTTGGCAAGTATTGCCGCGGCTTTTCTGATTGTCTGCCTGTGGGGAATGCTCTCCTCGTCAAACAATAATGAACTCGAACCGTCTTTTGATGAAAGCGCGGAGCAGAGCGAATTAAAAGTTGAGGAAGAGCAATATTTCGTTAAGGAAGAAGATGACGATGTTCCTGCCGTAATTGAGGTAAAACCGTTAACCGAAGAGAACACCCAAGTTGTCATCAGTGAAGAAAGCTATGTGGAAAATAAAAAAGAAAAAACAGCTCCGAAAATTGAGATAAAAATCACCAAAGAGGATACATGGCTTGAAGTGCGTGATGCCAAAAAAGTTTATATCAGCAAGATTTTGCGTGTCGGAGAAAGTTATGTTCTTCCCGATGTCGAGGGCTTAAAACTTTCCTCCGGCAAATACAAGGGGGTCGAGGTTTATGTTGACGGCAAATTAACCCCGTTGATTACGGCGAATAAAAAAATGAAAATTGATATTGACGGCGCACTTAAAAACACTAACCGTTAGCGGTGCGCACAAAAGGGTGGAAATAGCCGTGGTCAGGCTATTTTCATCCTTTATTTTATCGGGTAAAAGAAAATAAAAAGGAAATAAAAGATGATTAAAATGCAAAGTGTCCGCGGAACATACGATTTATACGGCGAACCGAAAAGAAAGACCAAAAAAGTTGTATCCGTCGGCGAAAAAGTTGTCGAAAAATACGGTTTTGAAGAAATTGAAACCCCGATTTTTGAATTTACGGAAGTTTTTTCCCGCAATCTCGGCGATACCAGCGATATTGTTACCAAAGAAATGTATTGTTTTGAGGATCGTGGCGGGGAAAGTTTAACCTTGCGTCCGGAAGGCACCGCCGGAGCAATCAGAGCTTTTATTTCTAACGGTATGCAGCAAAATCTCCCCGTAAAACTTTATTATCACGGACCGATGTTTCGCTATGAACGCCCGCAAAAAGGCCGGCAGCGGCAATTTACCCAATTCGGCATTGAACTTTTGGGAGTGGAAACACCGCAGGCAGATATTGAAGTAATTGCGATGGCGTACGAATTTTTGGAAAAACTGGGACTGCAGGGAGCAGTTTTAGTTGAGATAAACTCTTTGGGCGACAGTGAAAGCCGCAATGCTTACCGCGAAAAATTGGTCGGCTATCTCAAAGAACACTTTGACGAACTCTCTCCGGAAAGCCGCATACGCTTGGAGCGCAATCCTTTAAGAGTGCTTGACTCAAAAGAAGAGTGCGACAAAAAAGTGGTTGAAAACGCCCCGCTTTATTCGGATAGCTTAAACGAATCTTCCCGAGCCTTTTTTGCCAAAGTACTGCAAGGACTTGATAAATTAAATATAAAATATCGTATCAACAACCGCTTGGTAAGAGGTCTTGATTATTATTCGCACACGGTTTTTGAGTTGGTTACGGATAAACTGGGAGCTCAAGGCACGGTTTTAGCCGGCGGCCGCTATGACGGATTGATCGAGCAGATGGGAGGCGGAAAGGTTGCCGGTATCGGCTGGGCGTGCGGGGTTGAACGTTTGGCAATGCTTTTGGATAAAGGGCTTGAATCCTTGCGTCCCATTGCGGTTATTCCGACCGGAGAAGATGTTGAAGATGAGGCTTTGTTGACATCACACAGTCTTCGCTTGGCAGGTTTTACGGTTGAAATGGGTTATTCCGGTAATTTGAAAAAACGGATGATAAAGGCGAACAAAGCCAATGCCTGCAAGGCGGTTATCATCGGTTCCGACGAGCTGACAAAAGGTGAAGTCGTAATCAAAGATTTAGACAGCGGAGAACAAAAAAATATTAAAAGAGATAATCTGATTGAGGAATTGCAAAAATGAGTTTTAACGAGAATTTGGCAAATGTCGTCAACCGCTATGAGGAAATATCGGCTCTTCTTTCCGAACCGAACCGCACACCAGATGAATTGGTCAAGATGAACAAAGAATTAGCGGATTTGGAACCGGTGGTTGAAGCCATAAAGGTTTATCAAAAAGCAAGCCGTGATATGAATGATGCCGAAGCCATGATGCAGGATGCGGATATGGACAAAGAGATGAAAGAGATGGCTGAAGCCGAATATTACGACCTGAAAGAAAAAATGCCGGAATTGGAAAAGCGGATAAAAGTTTTGTTGTTGCCCAAAAACGAAGAGGACGAAAAAAACGCAATTTTGGAAGTAAGAGCCGGTACCGGCGGCGATGAAGCGGCGTTGTTTGCAGCGGTTTTGTTTGAAATGTATCAACGTTATGCCGCACTTCAAGGATGGAAATTTGAAATTTTAGGAACCAATGAAAACGGGTTGGGCGGCTATAAAGAAGCCTCGGCAAGCATTACCGGCAAAGATGTTTTCCAAAAATTGAAATTTGAATCGGGGGCGCACCGTGTACAGCGTGTGCCGGTAACCGAATCGCAGGGGCGTGTTCATACTTCGGCGGCAACTGTTGCCGTATTGCCGGAAATTGAAGAAGTTGATTTTGAGATTAACCCCGCGGATTTGCGGATTGACGTTTACCGTTCATCGGGTGCGGGCGGTCAGCATATTAACAAGACCGAATCGGCAGTGCGTATAACCCATATCCCGACTAATACGGTAGTGCAATGTCAAGACGGGCGTTCGCAGATAAAAAACAAAGAACAGGCTATGCGCCAGCTTCGCGCCAAGTTATATGACCAGCAAAAAAGCTCAATTGATTCGGAATACTCCGAACGCCGTAAATTGCAGGTAGGCAGCGGCGACCGTTCGGAGCGAATCCGTACTTATAACTATCCGCAGGGAAGAGTTACCGACCACAGAATTAACTTAACGCTTTATAAGTTAAACGAGGTGGTTTCAGGCGATGCCTTGGGCGAAATTATTGACGCGCTTTTGGCCGAAGATCAGGCACAGCGTTTGGCGGAATTGGAATAATAAAGGATAAAAGACAATGAAAAAAATTGCAATTATTGGTGCAACAAGCAGTCTCGGACGCGAAATTTTAAACTTTTTATGTGACGGCGGGTACAAAACCTCTGATATTGTAGCTTTGGAAGCAAACGCTGTGTTGGGAAGTCAAGCCGCGTTCGGCGAGGAAGACGACATTGACCTTGTTAATTTGAACGGTTTTGATTTTTCAGGGATTGACATTGCGGTTTTTGCCTGCGATGAAAAAACAACCAAACAATATTATCATCGGGCGCAGGAAAAAAATGCCAAAATCATTGACTGCAGTTCGCATTTTTTCTCATCTCCCGATGTACCGATGATTATTGCCGGCATAAATGATGAACAATTACAGCAGGCAAAAAACAATATCGCAAGCACGCCGTTGGCGGCGGTTACGCAGATTTTGCTGCCTTTGCAAAAAGTTGATGCCAAATATCATATCAAACGTATTATTGCCACGACTTATAATTCAACTTCAATTTACGGCCGCGAAGCCATGGATGAGCTTTTCAATCAGACACGGCGTATTTTTATGAACGAAAGCTTGGTTGATGCGCAAAAAGTGTTTGAAAAACAAATTGCTTTTAATGTCATTCCGCAGGTTGAAGATTTTATCGGTGATGAAACAAAATATGAGTGGAAAATCAACGCCGAAATTAAAAAGATTTTGGGGCGCGATATTAAAGTACACGCTAACTGCGCCGTCATTCCGGCGTTTGTGGGATGTGCAACTTATGTTAATGTCGAATGTGCAAACGAGGTTGCGGTTGAAGATGTCAATGCCTTGATGAAACAAACCAAAGATGTTATTGTTTTTGATAAAAAGACCAAAGGCGGATATGTAACTTTAAGCGATGTCCAAGGAGAGATTGAAGTTTATGTAAGCCGTCTGCGGCAAGATGTTTCGGTTGAAAACGGATTTAGTTTCTGGAGCGTTGCCGACGATCTGCGTTTCGGTGAGGCCGGAAACGTGTATAAAATCATTCGCTTATGGAGCAAATAATTCGCAATGGGGGCGACAATGAAAATGAGGGCATTTTTTTTAGTTTTGGCAGTGCTTATTTTTGCTTTTCCGGTGCAAGCGAGCGGAAATGCGGAAGTTGATGCCCGAACTTTTGTTGTCGGCTCAATTACGGCGCAGATAAATTACAACAGTATAAGCAAAGAATTTTCCGATATAGAACAAAACTTAAAATCCGGAGCAATAGACGCAAGAACCATCAGCAAGTATGTTTCCTATTTGGGCAGTATCGGCAGCGAATTGCAGGAAAGCCGCAAACAGCTTGAAGCGGACTTAAAAAGTACAACCAAGAGAATCGAATCTCTCGGCGAAACCCCAAAAGAAGGCACCGAAGAATTGCCGATGATTGCGGAAAAACGCAAGGAGTATAATGAAGAACTTATATATCAAAAAGGCAAAATTGCCGAAGCGGATTTATTGATTAACCGCACGGAAGAACTCACCAATTTAATCGCAACGGTAAGAAAACAGGCTCTAATCGGCAATCTGTTATTCTATCAGGAACCGATAATTTACCCGCGGGTACTTTTACGGGCAACCGGCGAATTTATGTCGTTCGGATTTGGGATTATGAAATCTCCGCTTGTTTGGTATAGCGACTTGAATGCCGAGCAAAAAGCAACCGTTTGGTCAAATATTTTGCCGGTTATGCTTTTGGTAGTTGCGGCGTTGGCAGTGGGCATTTTCCTGCGGCTGTTGATAATAAGGCGGTTGGGATATAAGAAAAATGCCGAAGGGGTTACTTATTTTTCAAGGATAGTTGCGGCATTTTTCGTGGCTTGCGCTTATGGGATAATTCCTGCAGTGCTTTTGGGGAGTTTTCTGTTTTGGATAAAAAGCACGGAAATTTTAGCCTCAAAATTTTTCGGGGTGGCACTTTCAAGCGTTTTGTATTATTCGTTGTATATATTTCTTTCCAATGCCGCGACAAGAGTGGTTTTTGCCCCTTATAATCCTAAATGGCGGCTGGTTAATATGGAAAGTGAAAAGGCCAAACGTTTAACCAAAGCTTTTTATTTTAGTTTTACGATGATAGGCGTTTGCGCCATGCTCCGCCATATTGCCGAACAAAGCAACTCTTCATTGGAATTGTTATATTATTTGTCGGTTATTTCCACCTCGGTCAAGGTTTTCTGCATTGTTTGGATTATTAAACGCTTTTTTTGGGAAGATACAATGGCGCAATCCGAAGAAGCCTTTGATGTCGATGATACGGACAACGCCGCGCGCAAGGCTTTGCGAATTATATTTATATCTGGGGCATCGGCGTTTTTGGTCGTCGGTATATCGTTATTCGGTTATCCGCGGTTATCGGAATTTATTGTCAACCGTTTTATGATAACGGTATTGCTGGTGTGCGTGATTTTTATGCTGCGCAAAGCTGTTTTTGAGCTGTTAAAAAAAGTGCTGTTGCTTAATTTCTGGGTTAAAAAACTGCGGGTTCAACGCCGATTGCTGGACAAAGTTGATTTTTGGCTGGGAGCATTCATAAATCCGATTTTCGCAATTATAGGAATTTTGATAATTCTTACCTTATGGGGTGTGTCAACCGATATTTTACTGCAAAGCTTAAAGAAACTGTTTTTAGGATTTAAAATCGGCGGTGTGGAAATCTCACTGATTTTGATTATTCTCGGGGTGGCGGTATTTTTCGGATCATTGGCGGCGGTGCGGGTATTGCGAAGCCGATTCTTGGAAAATATTTTGCAGCATTTGGATATAGATGACGGAATAAAACATTCGCTTGCATCGGGATTCGGGTTTGTCGGATTTGTTTTGTCGGTGGTGTTATCCATAACGGTAATGGGCGGTGATTTGAGCAATCTGGCATTGGTTGCCGGAGCTTTGTCGGTAGGTATCGGCTTTGGCTTGCAGAATATTGTTAATAATTTTATGTCGGGAATAATTTTACTGTTTGAACGTCCGGTAAAAGTCGGAGATTGGGTGAAAATCAACGGCGAGGAGGGCAAAATCAAACAAATCAACATCCGTTCAACCGAAATTGAAACCTTTGCCAAATCAAGCGTGATTATTCCTAACGCAACGCTTCTTTCAACCTCGGTTACAAATATGACGCATGATAATAACTGGATGCGTTTTACGGTTGCGGTAGGGGTTGCCTACGGATCCGATACCGAAAAGGTTAAAAAAATCCTGCTTGAATGTGCGGCGGCCAATAAAAAAGTCTTAAAAAAACCGGAACCGTACGTTTTGTTCCAAAATTTCGGAGCCAGCAGTTTAGATTTTGAATTGCGCGGCTATTCAAGCAATATATGGGACGGCTGGATAATCCCGAGCGAATTGCGTTTTGCCATCAATCGCCGCTTTATTGAAGAGGGAATCGAAATTCCGTTCAGTCAGTTGGTTGTTCATCACGGCAGTGAAGTCGGCGCACAAACCAAAGACCAATTTTATGCCTTAAAACATGAAGAAGAACAAGATGAAAATAAGTGATATAAGAAATAAAACCGTTGCCGTCTGGGGCTTGGGAGCCGAAGGCAAAGGAATGTTGAAGTATTTGCATGAAAATAAAATCACGGATAAAATAATACTTCTCAACGATAGCGATTGCGAAATTCCTTTAATCGGAAAAGATTACCCCCTTTATTGCGGACAATCGCTTGCGCAAGGCTTAAAAACTGCCGAAGTCATTATTCGCTCCCCCGGAATAAGTATTTATCGAGATGATGTCTTGCAAAACCGCGCCAAAATAACCTCGGTTACGGATTTGTGCCTTAATGAAATAAAGGCCTCTCATCCGCATTGCAAGATTATTGCCATAAGCGGTTCCAAGGGTAAAAGCACATCTTCCTCGGCGTTGGCGTTTATATTGAAAAATCTGGGTTTTAAAGTCGGTTTGGGCGGTAATATCGGACGTCCGCTGATTGAACTTTTAGATGATGAATACGACTTTATTGTTGCGGAAATCTCAAGCTATCAGGCATCGGATTTAAGCGTTTCCCCTCATATTGCCATGTTTACCAATTTATTTTACGTTCACAGCGAGTGGCATAACGGACATGAAAATTATTGTAGAGATAAAATTCATTTAATTGCCAACCAAAAAACGCCGGAAGTGTTCTTTGCCAATTCGCGCAATGCCCAGCTTATGGAATATACCAATTTTTATGCCGCGTTGCGTAAGACTTATAACCAATTGCAAGGTTTCCATGCCGAAAACGATGATTTTTATTATCAAAACGAGAAACTTTTTAATATTAACGAATTGAAATTACGCGGTAATCACAATTTGGACAATCTGGCCGGAGTGTTTAGTGTTTTAGAATATTTGGGAGCGGACATAAAACGCGCCGTTGCGATATTGAAAGATTTTGAACCTCTGCCGCACCGCCTGCAAAAGGTTGCGGAAAAAAACGGCGTTACATTTATAAACGACAGTATCTCAACCGCACCGGAAGCGGCAATCGGCGCAATAAAAAGTTTTGAGGACAATCTGATATTGATTTCGGGCGGACAGGATAATCAGCAGGATTACAGTGATTATTCCCGTTGCGTGGAAGAAAATAAAAAAGTAAAAGCGGTTATAACTCTATACCAAACCGGACCGAAAATCGCCGAAAGTTTGCGAAAAATCGTAAAAAGAGATGATTTTTTGTTAATAGAGGGGGATAGTTTGGAAAAATCTGTTGCATTTGCTTATGAATTGTTGCAAAAAGAGGGAGGCGGAGTTGTTTTGTTTTCGCCGACGAGTCCGAGTTTCGGATTCTATAAAAATTTTATTGAACGCGGCAATCATTTTATAAAGGTGGTTGAAGAGCTTAAATAAAAAAGGCCGGTTTAGCTCAGTTGGTAGAGCAACGCATTCGTAATGCGTGGGTCGGGGGTTCGACTCCCTTAACCGGCACCAGATAAGAAAAATCTCCCGTGATGAAAAATCGCGGGAGATTTTGCGTTGCTATCTCTTGCTCGGTAGGCTCTGGCCGTCCTTTTAGGACTAGCCAATCGCCAACTCGCTTCGGTCACTCGTTTGCTAAATTCGCAAGGCTTGCTGTCGTCAAGCTTGCTCATAAAGCAAACTTCGCCCGTCGTTGAAAAAACAGACATTAAGTCAGTTTTTTCTTTCTCCGGCGCATTCGGAATGTGTGGGTCGGGGGTTCGACTCCCTTAACCGGCACCAGATAAGAAAAATCTCCCGTGATGAAAAATCGCGGGAGATTTTTTGTTGTCTGTTCTTGATAGTGAAAGCCTTTTATATCAGCTTTCCGGTGTGTAGCGAATCGTAATTGTACCGGAATGAACTCCATCTGACGGAAGAGAATCGTAGTATATATCTTCCGCATAAACTACATAAGTATTATCTGATTTTGGATACAATGAGAAACAGGCTTTTATCCCTTGCATATTTAGATAAGTTACGCCTGCTTTGCATTCACTATTTTCCACTGACAGACGGGCTCTCATTTCGGAGGGAACATTCGCAGTAAACAAACCATCGCTGCCGCCGGATACTGATATTATTCCGCCTTCAATAACACTATAAACATTATCATTGGGAGCGGCAGCTCTACCGGTATTTTGGCTTGGATCAATAACTATTGTGCCAAGGTCTAAATCTTGAGTAACACTCAAACTCACATCATGGGCGATTGTGGCGGTAACAGTCATTGTGGCAGAGTTGCCTGCATAGGCGGCATAACTACCCAAAACAACGCCTGCAATACCGAGCATTAAAATATATTTATTCATCTTATAAACTTCCTTATCTATTGTTAACAAAGAAAACCACCCCGACGAACAGACGAGGTGGTTGGAAGTTGATGACTGTCACGAATAACAGTGTAAGGTATTCTTTATATTCCCCTACCTTCCAACCATAATATACGGCTAGAAGTAGTTTTATGTCTTTACGGACAATTCGTGAGAGGTCATCACACCTCAAAACAAGATTTACCTTGTTTCGATTTTTACCCTAGCATAAAAAATCTTTCCTGTCAAAGGAAAAATTTGGCAAAATCTTAAAATTTATGTCGCAAAAAGCCCTAAAAAAAGCTTGTATAAAACATAAAAATGGTTTAAAAGTGGGCATGGCTAAAAAAAATAAAAGGATAGATTATGAGCAAAATAAACCCTCTCGGCTGGTTGTGGAGCTTTGTTAAAAGTTTTATGTTCTCGCCGATAAATATAATTTTCATCTTGGCAGGAACATATTTCGGATTGCAGGCGTTTGTTTGGGAGCCGAATTTCTTAAATCGCGTGATTTTCTTCGGTATTGTCGGACTTTGGGCGTTTTGGATTTTGGCAAGATATATGATGATTGTGTTCGTTATCTTGGCGGTTGTGGGATTCGGATATTATACCTACTATCAGTATTCAACCCGCGAGATGCGGCAATGCGAGCAAGCGGGCGGTGTGTGGAATGTAAAAAAACATACCTGCGAGGCAAAACCCTCGATTTTGGATAAAATCACCAATTTTTTGTTTGCACCGGAAGAAGAGGAAAAAGATTCTTCCCCCGATGCCCGGCAATAACTATTGACTTTGGACTTTATAAACACTAAATATAATCAGACTTTTAAATATTACCACGGTGGGACTTTATATGATAGGTAAAATTGCAAAGGTGTTTTTTGGCAGTGCCAATGACCGATTCTTAAAAAAACAACAGAAAATCGTTAATAAAATCAACTCCCTTGAGGCATCAACAGAGGTTTTGAGCGATGAAGAACTGAAAGGAAAAACAGCCGAGTTCCGAACTCGCCTTGAAAACGGTGAAACCTTGGATGATTTGCTTCCGGAAGCGTTTGCGGTTGTAAGAGAAGCCGCCAAGAGAACTCTGGGACAAAGACATTACGATGTTCAGCTCATAGGCGGTATCGTTTTGCATAAAGGTATGATTGCCGAAATGAAAACCGGCGAGGGCAAGACCTTGGTTGCAACTCTGGCGGCCTATTTGGAAGCATTGGCGGGAAAAGTGCATATTGTTACCGTAAACGATTATCTAGCCAAACGCGATGCCGAATGGATGGGGCAGGTTTACCGCTTTTTGGGGTTGAGCGTTGATTACATCGTCCACGAAAAAAGTGATGAAGAACGCCGCATTGCGTATAATTGCGATATTATCTACGGGACCAATAATGAGCTGGGTTTTGACTATCTTCGCGACAATATGAAATTCCGCAAGGAAGATATGGTGCAGCAACCGTTTAATTTTGCCATTGTCGATGAAGTTGACTCGATTTTGATTGATGAGGCAAGAACGCCGCTGATTATCTCCGGAGCCGCCGAGGACTCTTCAGAAAAATACATTGCCGTAAACAGCATAATTCCGTCATTGGTTGAGGCGGATTATGAAAAAGATGAAAAGGCCAAGACCGTGGTTTTGACCGAAAGCGGTATGGAACATGTTGAAAAACTTTTGAAAGAAAACGGACTTATCAAAGAGGGCGGATTGTACGATATGGGAAATGTCGCCCTTGTTCAGCACGTTAATAATGCGCTTCGCGCTCACAAAATGCAAATCCGTGATGTTGACTATATCGTTAAAGACGGCAAAGTGGTGATTATTGATGAATTTACCGGCCGTATGATGGAAGGAAGACGTTATTCGGACGGTCTGCACCAAGCCATAGAGGCCAAAGAAGGTGTTGCCATCCAATCTGAAAATCAAACTCTTGCCTCCATTACTTTCCAAAACTATTTCCGTCTTTATCCGAAACTTTCCGGTATGACCGGAACCGCGATGACCGAAGAAGCGGAGTTTGTGGATATTTATAACCTGTCCTGCATTGAGATTCCGACCAATCGTCCGGTGCAAAGACAAGATTTGCACGACGAAATCTATCGTACGGCGGAAGAAAAATATGATGCCATCATCAAAACCATTTTGGAATGCCACGAAAAAGGACAGCCGGTTTTGGTCGGTACCACTTCTATTGAAAAGTCGGAATTGGTTGCCGAGATGTTAAAGAAGAAAAGCAATGTTAAGTTTGAGGTGTTAAACGCCCGCCATCACGAGCGCGAGGCCTTAATTGTAGCCCAAGCCGGTGTTTCGGGAGCGATTACGATTGCAACCAATATGGCAGGGCGAGGAACTGATATTCAGCTCGGCGGTAACCTTGATATGCGCTTGAAAGCTATGCTCAAGGGCGATGAAACCCAAGAAGAAATCGTTGCGTTAAGAGAAAAGATCAAAACCGAAATCGAAGCCGATAAGGAAAAAGTTTTGGCTTCCGGAGGACTTTATATTTTGGGTACCGAACGCCATGAAAGCCGCCGTATTGATAACCAGTTGCGCGGACGTTCGGGACGGCAGGGCGATCCCGGAACCTCGAAATTCTTCCTTTCCATGGAAGACGATTTGATGCGCATTTTCGGATCTGAAAAGATGTCGGCACTTCTAACCAAAATGGGTATGCCCAAAGGCGAGCCGCTTGTTCACCCGTGGATTAGCAAAGCTTTGGAAAAAGCCCAGCAAAAGGTTGAGGAGCGTAACTTTGATATTCGTAAAAATCTGCTTAAATATGACAATGTGATGAACGATCAGCGCAAAGTTGTCTATGAGCAACGCCGCGAATTGATGGATGCAGATGATGTAAGCGACACTGTTTCCGATATGCGTGAAGAATATTTGAGCGATACCGTATATCAAGCTTTGGCAAATGGCGCAGCTCCGAGTGAATGGCCGATAGAGGCATTAAAACAGGATATTGCCCGCATTACCGGCTTTATGTTGCCGATTGATGAGTGGGCAAACAGCCAAAATGCCGACAGTGAAACAATCGCTCAAAAGGTTGTCGAGGAAACAGAAAAACTCCTCAAAGAGAAGAATAGCCATGTTGACGAGCCGATTGTGCGCTTGGTTGAAAAAAATATTCTGTTGCAGATTTTGGATCAGCTTTGGAAAGAGCATATTGCCAGCCTTGATTATATGCGCTATACCATTGTTTTGCGGGCATACGGGCAGAAAGACCCCTTAAACGAGTATAAAAAAGAAGCCTTCAATATGTTTTCGGATATGCTCGATATGTTAAAAGAGCGGGTTACTTTTATGACCTGCAGGGTGCAGATTCAAACCCAGTCGCCGGATGATTTGCAATTGCAAAGAAGTCCGACCCGCATAAAAGAAGTGCATGAAACACCGCAGAGCTTAATCGGCGGAGGCAGAGCCTCTTCCGAGGGTGAAACACTTAAAACGATGCCGTTTAAGTATGCCAAAAGCGAAATTGACCCGAACGATCCGCAGACATGGGGCAAAGTGTCGAGAAATGATTTATGCCCGTGCGGAAGCGGTCAAAAATACAAACACTGCCACGGCAAAATCGCCGTATAAACTAAAAGCCCGATAAAAAATCGGGCTTTTTTCATTTTAAAAATATTACGATAAGAAAACGTATAAAACTGCTTGAAAAATAATTTGAATACCTTAATATAAATAAAAATTACATTTCAGCAAAAGGAAGAAAATATGAAAAAAGGTGTTTTATTCGCTTCAGGCGCAGCTGCTGTTGCCGTTGTCGGAATGGTTGCCGCTTTCCTGTATTGCGGCAATCAGCCGCAAATAACTTATTACCCCGATGGAGAAATGAAAACTTTTATAGAGCGTAAATTTTTCATTCCCAACGGATGGTATAAGATTTATAATGAAAACGGCGCATTAACGCAAAAATACACTATGATTAACGGTAAGAAAAACGGTGTCGGTTATCTTTATGCTGATGGCTTAACCTTAAAACTCAATTTTGCCGACGGTAAATTATCAGGCTCTGCCTCCCTTAAAACCAAACTCCCCGATACGGAGCTTGAAAAATACAGTACGAGATTTAATCCAGCCCACTCGCGGCGAAGGCACTTTTCCGATACGGAGCTTGAAACATACAGTGCGGAGTTTAAGGACGGCGGCTATGTATTGCGTTTTGATGATGGTGATGCAAGCGGTAAAATAACCTGCAGCGAGGACGATTTTTTGAATTATACCCTCGCATTGATGAACAACCGAAATTATGATAATTTTGCTGAATTCAGCGGTTGTCTGTCGCTGAACGATGTTAATTTGCAAGAAAAAAACGGCGACGTTTTCTGCAAATTTGAGGGAGATTATCAATATCCTTATTTTAAGAAAGATTCGTCTTTTGCTTGCCAATATACAACCGAAAAAGTTACGCTTGAATATGCGGCAAATGACAAAAAAAGCGTGTTCAAATATGATGGGGAAAGATCGGACAGCAATATTGATATGAACATTTCTTTTTCCGGTCTTGAGCAAATTATTGAGGCTTTTACCAAAACTTCCTTTGATGAAAATAATAATCACGAAGAAGTTGTGATGCAAGTCCAAAAAATATTCGAGAATCTAACCTTTTTTGATTCTGATATGACCTCTCAAAATCAAAAAATTATAGACTTTATCGGAAGTTTTAATTTTGTTAAAGGTCTTTCTTCTCCCGCTTCATTAAAGCTTTACGGAACCGATAACAAGGTCTTGGCTTCTCTTGATAATGATTCCGATATGTCTTTTATCGTAAACTATCCGATCTCAGGTAAAGCGTTTGCCGTTTTGGATGTTGAGTTCGGCGATAACTTTTCCGAATATTATCGCAAATCAATAGAAAACCTATTTGCAACAATGGCAAAATTTTCCGATCATATTCAATATTTGAATATGCTTGAAACGGAAAACGATAAATTGCTTGACAAGGCAAAAGCTGTCTATAAGTCCATAAGCGGAAAAGTCTTTAATCCGCAGGGTGAAAAACTTTTGGAATTTGTGATTGAAGTTGACCAAAATAAAACCTTTGCCGAAATGGCGGAAAATCTCGGAGACGGTGTCACCTGCAAAATAACCGCCTATAAAAACAATGCCGTATATAAAGAAGCAATCGGCAATATCAAAGGTTTTGCCGTTGACGGAAAAACGGTTGATGTTGATGATTTGGCGGATTGTGTCGATGAGGAGTATAAGGACTTGCTTATGCAGGCTTTGACAAACTTGCAGGAAGAATATCTTGCCATTATTAACGCCGATGATGAAAGCACAAATCCGTTTGTGTTGGGAATGCGTTCGGGATATAATCGGGCAATGGCGACATTTAACTCCGCGCGCCTTAAAGATCAAGTAGCTTTGGCGGTAGCTTCAATAAGAATATTATACGCTTCGCAAAACTCGTACTTGGGACTTAATACCCCGTTGGCTATCCAATATAATGTATTTGCATCACCGGAAACCTTTGATGTTGAAGGGCAAACAAAAGTGTTTAATGCGGACGGCGGCTTGATTGAGGTTGCCGCAAGCGACGAGGGAACGAGCTTTGTCGTAACCTTAAACGGATTGTCAGATGATGCTTGCCGCAATCTTGCCGAGGACGATTGGTCGCTTGATGGAAGTAATCAATCATTTTTGGGCTTGAGCGTGAACGGCGGAGAATATAAAATAAACGGTGATTTTGCCGCTTGCAGTAATGCTTCGCATGATAATATCGTATCATTTAAATACCGTTAAGTAAAAAAGGGGCGGACTTCCCGCCCCTTATTTTTTGCCTTTTTCTCTCTCGTCACCCCTCGCACGGAGCAACCACTCGCTTGTCTTGCTGAACTTGTTTCAGCATCCTCCCTCCCTTGTCAATGCTGAACTTGTTTCGGCATCTGTTTTTAGAGATCCTGAAACAAGTTCAGGATGACAAAATGGTGTTTAGCATTACTCTCCCTTGTCAAAGCCGAACTTGTTTCGGCATCTATTTTTTGAGATTTCCTCTCCGTCACCCATCTATTCGGCGTTCCTCCCCTCCTATGTCACGCGCACATTTCTTCGGTGTCCTTCATCTCCCATGTCACGCCGCACTTGATGCGGCGTCCAGGTAAAACAATTTGCCAAATTATAGACCTGATGCCCAAGTCAAGCCCGACAATTGATGACATCAGTGTGGGGAATGAATAATCAGATCAAGTCCGGCAATTGACGGAGGGAGGTAAAAAAGGGAAAAGCAAAAAGTGCAAAATTTTGCTTTACATTACTGATTTTTTATGCTAGCTTAACTCTGAAGTGAATGAAAAGTCACTTTGAGGTGTTCCAACCTCCAGTATAACGTTGTACGCTTGCGTGAAAGTGCTTTCAGCTTTATGGCTGGAAGGTCGGGAAATATAAAGAATACTCGGCACTGTTTTATACTGCAGTTGGAAACTTCCAGCCACCTCGAGGATTTTAATGCCAAGAGGTGGTTTTTCTTTATAACGTTAATAAAAGAAGGAAGTTTAGACATGAACAAATATATTTTAATGTTCGGCATTGCCGCGGTGTCCATAGGTTCTTACTGCGCCTATGCCGGAAATTCCGCGACAATGACCGTTACCGCCACCATCAATCACGATGTCAGTTTGAGCGTTACTCAAGATATAAACCTTGGGACCATCACTATCAATCCTGCTTATATCGGGGATGAGGCATATTGGATTTATACCGAATCAGGACAAGTTGATGACGGTGTCCCTGCAGCTGCAATTGTATCTGCAGACAATGCCACAGTCGGTATCTTTACCGCCAATATTCCTAATCCCGAGGCTTGCAACAATGAATACTATTCTTGCGGAGGATTGAGTGTTAAAGGAGGTGACACTATCACTCTTAACAATATCTTTGGTGGAAGCGATGGCTCTAATTACTGCGGATTTTATATTAAATACAGAGGTGAAGGAAACAGCTTTGTGGTTTATCCTCGTCACTGTTCTATAGAGGATGTTTCCCAAACCTCCCCCGGCTCACACTCGGGAACATTGACCATCACTTATAATGCCGGATAATATCGGCACAAAAAAGGGGAGGTTTTCCTCCCCTTATTGTTATTTCATCATTGCAAAGAGGCGGTCGTTGGCAATCTGCCAAGATTTTTCAAGGTCCACTTCTTTATATTGTTTATAATTCAGATTATCAGAGACGATTTTAAGAGCAAAAACGTGCTTAAAAAATCCTGCAATCGTATATAATTCCATATCAAACACGCCCTTATGGCGGGTTTTTTCCACAAAATCGCCCGCCGAATAGCAGGTAACTTTGGCCTCTCCCAAAACATAACGGCGATCACGGATGGTGTGCGACGGCTTTTCCAAGGCGCAGCACCCGATTTCGACCACTTCGCCGACCATTGCCGTGTTGGAGCCGCAATAACCGATGTTAAATATTTTGTCATCATTATGGATTTTTCCGCTTAAAATCAGACGGCTTAATGTCCGGATAACGGCGTGTTCGCCGATGCCGATAATGATTATTTTGGTTTTTCTGCGCAAATCTTCAGGGATTAAAATATGTTTTGCCTCACCTTTTTCGGCAACGAGTATATAGTTCATCTATTATTCTCCGTTTAATATTTTAAACGCAAGTATAAGCCTATATCTTGTTTTTGCAAAAGCAATTTTTTTTATACACACAATGCACAAGTTAAAAGCGAATATTTTTGAAAAATATTTTTTATTTGCTAGAAAAGATAAAAAAATATAAAAGGACTTTGCAAACAATGGAAAAACCGGAACTTTCGTCATTACCGCAGAATATTGAAGCCGAACAGGCATTGTTGGGCGTACTTTTGGCCAATAACCGTGCCTTTGAAAATATTTCCGACTTCTTAAAACCGATACATTTTGCCGATTCCGTGCATGCCAAAATTTATGAGGTTATTTCCAAGCTTCTTCTGCGCAATGAAGTTGCCGATACCATTACCCTCAAACGTTATTTCGAACAAGAGGGAAGCTTAAACGAAGTCGGCGGCTATAAGTATTTGATAAAATTGGCGGAAAGCTCTTCGCCGTTGACCAATCCGGAGTTTTATGCCCAATATATATATGAGCAGTATTTGCGCCGCGAGTTAATCTCAACCGGATATGAAATTATCAATCACGCCATGAAAGAAGATATTGACTCCAATGCCAATACGCAGATTGAAGAAGCCGAAAAAAGATTGTACGACCTTTCGGATAAAGGCGATGCCAACCGCGGCTTTGTGGCGTTTTCCGAAGCTTTGCGCTCATCATTGGGCTATATTGAGGGAGCCTATCAAAGAGAGGGCAATATTTCGGGGCTTTCCACCGGATTTGAAAAGCTCGATCAGCGCACCGGCGGTCTTAATGATTCCGATTTGATTATTTTGGCAGGTCGTCCGGCGATGGGTAAAACCGCTTTGGCAACCAATATTGCCTACAATGTCGCCGATATGATGAGCAGGGATCGGGGCAGTATTGATCCCAAAAGCAAGGGCGTGGCTTTTTTCTCGCTGGAGATGTCTGCCGACCAGTTGGCCACGCGTATTCTTTCAACCACGGCAGGCGTTTCTTCTCAAAAAATGCGTAACGGCAATATTGATAACGGCGAGTATGGACGAATCGCCGAAGTGGCGCGGACTTTGGAGATAATGCCCTTATATATTGATGATACTCCGGGTTTGACGATAAACGCCATCCGCAACCGCGCCCGAAGACTGAAACGCACACACGGTTTGGGGCTGATTGTAATTGACTATATTCAACTTATTTCCGGTTCCTCCAAAAGGGGAGAAATTAACCGCGTGCAGGAATTATCGGAGATTTCGCGGGGCTTAAAGATTATGGCCAAGGAACTCAATGTTCCGGTGATTGCCCTTTCGCAGTTAAACCGCGGCGTTGAACAGCGCGACGATAAACGACCGGTAATGTCGGACTTGCGCGAATCGGGATCTATCGAGCAAGATGCGGATATCGTAATGTTTGTTTACCGTGAAAACTATTATATCCAAAACGAAGAACCCAAGGAGACCGATAAAAATTATACTCCCGAAAAGCACGATAAATGGGAGCAGAAAATGAAAGCCACCAAATACAAGGCGGAAGTGATTATCGGCAAGCACCGCCACGGTCCGACCGGAACTGTTCCGATGGGATGGAACGGGGAGTTTGCCCAGTTCTCCAATCTGGCTGATGACGAACATTTGCCGGAGCAATTCGGATGAGTAACAAAAAACAATTTACTTTTGTTTTTGCAAATACTTATCGCCAAAATGCCGACAAAGTCGAGGAAGAGTTTTGGAAAAACAAAAAATTGGAAGAAATGAGCGCGCAGGAATGGGAACTTTTATGCGATGGTTGCGGCAAGTGCTGCCTTAATAAGCTCGAGATTGAGGGTAAAATTTATTTTACCTGCGTAAAGTGCCGTTTTTTGGATTCCAAGAGCGCGTTGTGCCGTATTTATGAAAACCGGTTTGCCAAAGTCAAAGATTGCCGCAGTGTCAATTTGGAAGCCTTAAAAGAACGCCCGCGCTGGCTGCCGAAAACCTGCGCATATTGGCTGTTGGCAAACGGCGAAGATCTGCCCTCTTGGCACCCTTTGAAAACCAAACGCAAAGAGAGCGTTCACGAGGCTATGCAGTCCGTGCGGGGACGGCTGTTGATTTCGGAAACCGAAGTTAGAGACGATGAATATGAAAATTACATTGTTGACTGGCAAGACGTTTGATATTGCCCGCAAGTCCGGCATTGATTTGGAGGTGATAAACTCTCCCAAAGCCCGGCGTTTAAGCATAAAAATTGATACTAAAAAGCAAAAACCGGTTTTGATTGTACCGAAATTCTGTTCTTCGCAAAGAGCATTGGCGTTTGTGAAAAAAAATCAAGCGTGGATTGAAGAAAGAATGCGTATGCTTGTTCCCCGTAAAGATTTTGAAGACGGCGAAAAAATAACCCTTGCCGGTCAAGAAGTTGTAATCACTCATTGCCCCGAACGGCATTTGGGCGCAGAGCTTAACGAGGGCAGGCTCAATGTTTCCGGAGATAAAATTTTTTTATCGCGGCGGGTTAAGGATTTTATCAAAGAATACGCGCAGCATTTTTTATATGAACTCTCAATTAAAAAAGCACAAAAAATTGCCTGCAAATTAAATCGGGTAGTTATAAAAGATACCAAAACCCGTTGGGGCAGTTGCTCTTCTCTGAATAATATCAATTACAGTTGGCGGATTATGCTTGCTCCGATGGAAGTTATTGATTATTTGGTTGCCCACGAAGTAGCACACCTGAAATATCCCAATCATCAAAAAGAATTTTGGGATTGTGTGGCAGATTTATGCCCCGATGTCGGGAAGGGCAGGGCATGGCTGAAGCAAAACGGCGAAAAACTTAACCGCTATGCCTAACTCGAGTAAGAAATAAAACGAATCGCTTGAAAAAGACAAAAAAAAGAGCCGCACAACGCGGCCCTTTTATCAAAAATAAAAAACTATTTCGCAGCTTTTTTGGCAGCAACTTTAGCAACGCGAGCCGATGTGGTTTTAACCGTTTTTGCGGTCTCGGGTTTAGCGGCAACGCCCTTAACTTTAACCAAAGCTTTTTTGATTTGCAAAGCTTCCAAAGTAAGTTTGCTTGCCGAAGTATTTTCCAAATAAGCGTCCAAACCGCCGTTGTGTTCAATAGAACGCAGGGTCTTGGTGCAGACTTTAAGCTTAAAAGTTTGATTCAAAGCTTCGCTGAAGAGCGAAACAACTTGCAGATTCGGCATAAAACGACGGCGAGAGCGGTTGTTGGCATGGCTGACATTGTTACCGCTCATAACTCCGGTGCCGGAAATATCACATTTTTTAACCATTATTTCAATCCTTAAAAAAACTCGTTGCCTGTTGATAACTATTTTTTTCTAAAAAGTCAAGAATTATTTGTATAAATTTAAAAAAATGTTGATTTAAATTAAAAACAGGAGTATTAGCTTGACATAAATATTGATGTACCCGTAGCTCAGCTGGATAGAGTGTTGGCCTCCGACGCCAAAGGTCGCGGGTTCGAATCCCTCCGGGTACGCCATAAAAAACAGGTTCCTTTTCGGAGCCTGTTTTTTGTTTTTAAGGCAAATATTGCCGAAATGATAAAAAATATTTGTTTACTCCGGCAGCGGTTTCATCATTTCCAGCTTAATGCCTGATATATTTTTTTCTTTCCAATTGCGGAGGTATCCGGTAAAAAGATTGGCACGAAGAGAAGACTTGGCGGTAAAATTATTTACCCGCCACAGTTTTTTCTCACTGGTTTGATTACGATAAAATAAGGTTACATCAACCGTACAGGAGAATCCCTGAAGCTGTTTTTCAAAATCCTGTGCCGAACATTCCACCCCGTTTATAAGGTATTCCATCCGTAAATCAAATTCTTCCTTGCTTTTGTTTGGGGCAGAGGGTTTGGCTTTTTTCGGAGGTTTGTTTTTTAATTGTTCGTTTTCGTACTTGCTTTCGCAATGTATTCCGCCGGATTTTATGTAATGTTTCATAAGTCTTTCAAGTACATCGTTAATATTTTCCTTGGCGGCAACGACACAAAAATCGCGATATATCTCATGGTCAATTTCAATGGATAATTTTTCTTTTTTGCTGAATGGCCACATTTTAATCTCCTTTACGATTATTTTGATAACCAACGGGGATATATTAGAAAAATTATTTATAAACATCAACGAATTTTTTTGCTTTGGGGATTGTTAGAAAAAGATATGATATAAGAATGAGCTAACACTTTTGCAGGTTCCGAAAGCGTTATGAAATAACACCGAATCCGTAACCTATCGGTTTTTATACGATAAGAGAGGAGATTATCTCCTCCCTTATCCGAATAGGCTTTTAACTTGCGGTGTAAGAGATGGTAAGCGTTCCTTCGTGCTCACCGGTGGTTACGGAGGATATATCTTGTATAGCGCAAGCACCAGGAATCACATTAAAAATGTTATCGCTTCCGCTGTACAAAATTACGAATCCACAGCCACCAGCTCTGCCAAAAAGGTCAATTTCTTCAAAACTCAATCCTCCGCAACCAGGAGCTCCATTTATGCAAGCAGTAGGATTAGGGATATTAGCGGTGAAAGTACCGAATGTGGCATTATCTGCTGACACAATCGCTCCTTGATTGGTGTATTTTATTGATCCCGAATCGTTATAATTCCACTTTGTAGTCGCTCCATCATAAGCCGGATTGATAGTAATTGTGCCAAGATCTAAATCTTGAGTAACACTCAAACTCACATCGTGGGCGATTGTTGCCGTAACGGTCATTGTTGCCGAGTTTCCGGCATAGGCGCAGTACGAGCCAAGAGCAACTCCGGCAACACCGAGCATTAAAATATAATTTTTCATCTTAAAAACTTCCTTTTTTTATTAACGTTATAAAAAAAACACCTTTGGGCATTAAACCCTAGAGGTGGTTGGAAGTTTGCTACTGTCGAAAGAAACAGTGTATGGTATTCGGTATTCCTTATTTCCATACCTTCCAACCATAATATGGTTAGAAGCAATTTTATGTCTTGATAGGACATCTTTCGAGAGGTAGCAACACCTCAAAGTGATTTTTTGCTCACTTCAAATTCAAGCTATCATAAAAAAACTTTTATGTAAAGCAAAATTTTGCATTTTTTTTATTATAAAATTTTTTTAACAAAAGAAAATAATGTTTGCTTATTTGCGGGAATGTGCGTATAATGCCAACTTGAGGAATGAAAAATGACTAATATCTGCCTGTCGTCGGAAATATATAAAATTGACATTAAAGACTTGCTAACCCTTGAGGATAGCAGTTTATCCCCCGGTTTTTTCCTGCGTAACAAAATTGCGGTTTTAATGGGTGATTTGGACAAGAATATACCGGATACCCTTCTTTGCGGGCGTAAGCTCTTGGAACAATATAAAGAAAGCGGCGCGGAATATGTGCCGGTAAGAATTGCCTTTGTCAGCAAAATCAAAAAATATGACATTATCACGCCGTTTGTCAAAAAAATGCGCGGCAAATATAAGGTTTGGTCATCTAATGTTTATCATATTTCACCGCTTGAAATCAGGCGTTTGAAAATTGAGAGAAGTTTCAGGAGCAAAGATAACGCCTATACTTTTTCCAATCCCTTATATCGCTATTCGGGAAAAGAACGCAAAAAACGCTATGAAACTCTCCTAAACAGTATGAAAAACGGCTATGATGACAACTACCCGATTGAAATTATGCTCGCACGGATGCTCTCGGTTAAGGATACCGTCAATAACGGGCATCACCGTTTGGGAACTGCTCTTGAATGTGGGCTTCCCAAGATTGCCGCCCGTTTTTCTGCCGCCGGACAGGCTCCGCGTATCTTATACCCGATCTTAAAAATTATTGCCGATATATCAATGCACTTCAAGCAAAAAGCAAGCTAGACGATTAAATCTTGCAAAACCTCATCCGTATTGATTAAATCAAGGGCATTTTCAAAAGCGTTCTGCTCGGAGAGTATAGTGTAATAATCGTTTTTTATTTTCGGTGCCAGTTCCAAAGCTTTGATAAAATCGCATTTATCAAGCGGTTTGTTTTTAATGAACGCAAAAAATCCGCTTGATTCCAACATATCCTTTAATTTTGAACTTTCGGGATTGTTTTGCAGGCGTGCGCATAAATAGCTTGCAACGCCTACCTGAAGCCCGTGCATGGCGGGATGAAGGGCTATTTTATCCAAAGCGTGAGATATTAAATGCTCGGAACCGCTTGCCGGACGCGATGTTCCGGCTATTTCCATGGCAATACCGCTGTAAAGCAGGGAATTTATAAGACTGCGTTGGAATTGCGGCGAACGGATATTGTCACTGTGGCGCAAAAACAACAAATCAAGAGAATTGTAAGAAAGCATGGCGGCAAAATCGTTATAACGTTCAAAACCCTTTAAGGAGGCTTGTTTCCAATCAAAAAGCGCGCTTATTTTGGAAACCATATCACCCACTCCGGCATAAAGAAAAATATCGGGATTGCGGTTGATTATGTCTAAATCTACCACCACGCCGTAGGGAATCGCTGATTTCACGCTTTTGCGGTTTCCTTGAAAGGTAAGCGAAGCCGAAGGCGAACAAAAACCGTCGTTAGCGGCTGATGTCGGCACGCTGATATAGGGAATTTTCAACAAATAGGCGCAATATTTGGCAAAGTCTAAGGCTTTGCCTCCGCCGATTCCGAGAATCGCCGTTGTTTTCGGGGAAAGATTAAAAGCTGTTTCGGAAACCTCCTCCCAAGCAACACAATCCACAACCTTTTCATATAAAATATTTATCTTGCAGTCATTGATTCCAAGGTAAAAATCTTGACCGATAATTTCTTTTATTCCCTCGCCCCAGAATACGGCAATATCATACATTTCCTTGTCAAAGAGATACTTGCCGATTTTAATGATTTTGCCGTTACCTATTTTCAAAAGATAAGGAATATTGATTTGGCGGTTATAGCTGAATTGATGTTTGAACATGATTTCCTTAATTTTTATATTAAAAACACTTTACTTTTATTCATATATTATATATTGTTACCTTAAAGTAAACATCGGAGAAACTTTATATAAAAAATGTTAATGCTGATTATTTTTGCCGGTTCGGCAATTTTGATTTCTTTTTTATGCTCAATTCTTGAAGCGGTATTACTATCAATCACCCCCAGCTTTATTGCCAGATTGGAAGAACAAAATCCGCGGCTTTATGCGAGGCTGTCCTCATTAAAACAAAATATGGATACACCTTTGGCCTCGATTTTAACCTTAAACACTATCGCCAACACTATAGGTGCCGCCGGTGTCGGTGCGCAGGTAACAGCTCTTTACGGACAGGCTTATTTGGGGATTGCTTCAGGAATTATGACCTTCAGCATTTTGATTTTCTCGGAAATTTTACCCAAAAGCATAGGTGCCAAATATTGGGATAAATTGGCAGGGTTTATGGTTTCGGTTGTAAGCGTTTTGGTCATAGCCTTGAAACCGCTTCTTTATATCTCCGATTTTATTATGGGATGGTTTTCTTCGCATCAGGATGCCTCCACCTTAAAAGAGGAAATCAGTGCGCTTTCGCGTATGGCGCAGGAAGAGAATGTTTTAAGCGAAAATCAATACCGTATGATAAAAAACACTATTCATCTTTCCCATGTGTTTGTTGAGGATATTATGACCCCGCGCACGGTGGTTCACTCCGTAAAGCCGGGAATGACCATCAAGGAATTTGATGCTTTTTTGAGTACCACGCCGTTTTCACGTTTTCCGATTATTGACGAGGATAAACAGATTTATTTGGGCTATATCCATAAATCCAATTCCTTTAAGGCCGATGATAACGACCTTGTTGACAGTTACGCCCGTCCGATGCGCAGTTTCGGACCAGAGGCAAAAATTGAAGATGTCCTTTCCTCTATGCTTAAAGACCGTAATCACATTGCGCTCGTGGTCGATCCCTATGGCAACTGGATAGGAATTGTTACCTTGGAAGATATTATCGAAACCATTTTGGGTAAAGAAATCGTTGACGAAAGCGATCAGGTCGCCGATATGCGCCTTTATGCCAAACTCAAGTGGAAAAGACGGCGCGAACAAAAGGGAATTAAAATTTAAGTCAGTTCCCCGATGAGGAGGTAACAACCCACGCTAACCCCGCAATTAAAGCCAATACGCCGCCGGCAGTCAGCCAGTCGCTGCTTTCCCGAGGCTTAAACGAGGTCGGATATTGAGAGTATTTGACGGCACGCGGCGAAGAAACAAAACTGTTGTACTCGGATTGCGCCAAGAAATTGACACAGCGAGGGTGTTGCATGGCACCGGCTTTAATAAACGTATTATAAGCCATATAATCACCGCGTTTAATAGCAACGCAAATTCCCGCATCGCCCTCTTTATTCGGGGCATTCAAATCAAGCCCGCGGTGAGAGGCGGCAAGAAGCGAGCCGAGATCGCCCCGCGCGGCGGTAGAGTACATATCGTTAAAGTCTGCAGGAGGAAGCTTCTGCGTGGCTTGGGCGGAGGATACTCCCATCCCCCAAATAAAACCAACGCAGGTTAATATTGCAATAAAACGTTTCATCAATTCTTCCCCCTTTGCTTAAATACATCTATATACTAGCAAGCTATTGAAAATGATACAAGTATTTTTTTAAATTTTGCTTAAAGATACTTTTTTATAAAAAATTTTTACCGGAAACATAACGGAATGGATTAGAAACCCATTCCGCATTGGTTTTGAATTGCGATTCGCCTTTTAGCTCGGAGTGTAAGAAATGGTTAACGTTCCGGTATGAACGCCTTTAGTAACCGTGGTTGGAGCCATTATCATACAATCACCGGGATAAACCTTAAACTCCTCACTGCTTTCACTGTAATCTATGTAAAAATAACATCCGTTACCATCACTTCCTCCGAAAAGACTGCCGATATATCCTTCACTGGTCCCGGTTATCAACAAACCTCCGCAGGCTTGATTACTTGAATCTATACAATCCGACGGGTTTGGAATGTTGGCGGTAAAAGTGCCGACTGTAGCATTATCAGCGGACACAATCGCATCACCCCATGATCCTTTGTAAAATATACCCGATGAATCATACCAAAATGGTGTCTCTTTTGTCGCATTGGGATTGACATAAATTGTACCCATATTTAAATCTCCTTTTTTTCTAACATCGGGATCGGCAGCAGAGGTTTTGAAGTTTCCCAAAGTTATTTCGTGGTCAATGGTGGTGGAGATTGCAAAGTTTTCGGATACAGCGGCTGCGTTATAGGCGGTGTATGATACGCCTAATAATAAAAGAGTTAAAAAAGTTTTGTTTGTCATCGCACGATCTCTTATGGTTTCTTGTACTAAAAAAAAGAAACCACCTTTGGGCATTAAACCCTAGAGGTGGTCGGAAGCTCGAAACTGTTACGTACAACAGCGTCAGGTATTAGGTCATTCCTTATTTCCCGACCTTCCGACCATAAATGATCAGAAGTATTTTACATCCTTTGCAGATGGTACGTAAGAGGCTTCGAGACCTCAAAGTGACTTTTCATTCACTTCAAAAGTGACTATAACATAAGTTCTATGCAAAATCAAGCAAAAATTTTTATAAAGGCAAAATTTTATAGTTTTTATTATTCTCTGAACTCACCTTACATGCCAAGTGCCTGATTAAGTCCATCATTGATAATAAGTAAGGAGAGAACGTAAAAAGCATTACAGCCGCTTTCAATGATGATACAGAGGAGGGGGATACCATAATGATTTTGCTTTCACCAAAATCAAAGCACGGGGAAAGGATTTTTAGCCCTCTCCCCAGGTCATTATTGCAGATTGTCTTGATAACAAAACAACCTTTTTTATGAAGCGTTATAAGAGATAGTAATTGTTCTTTCGTGCAAACCGGTGGTAACGGAAGAGACAAGGGCTATATAACAATCATGAGGATAAACTTTGAATATGTTTTCGCTTCCGCTATATTTAATACCCAGTCTGCAAACATTAGAGTCATCATTGCCGCCAAAGAAATTGTTAATCATGCCTCCTTCAGCAAAGCTCAATCCTCCACACTCTGGGGATAGAGTATTGCAAGCCGACGGATTGGGGATATTGGCAGTGAATATACCGACCGTTGCATTGGATGCAGAAACAATTGCTCCTTTGTTAGCGTAGCTTATTACTCCCGAATCGCTATACTCCCAAAATGTGTCCCCCAATTCATCATCATAGGCGGGATTGATGGTAATAGTGCCAAGGCTTAAATTGGTAACACTGCCTAATTGAACATCATGTTCTATTGTTGCGGTAACGGTCATAGTTGCCGAGTTTCCTGCGTATGCGGCGTAACTGCCTATAGACACCGCGGCAACGCCTAACATTAAAATATATTTATTCATCTTTCTTACTTCCTTCCTTCTTTAGTTTCTTTATAACTTTGATAAAAGAAAACCACCTTTCGAGCATTTGCCCTAGAGGTGGTTGGAAGTTGATGACTGACCATTAGTTCAGTGTGAAGTATTTGGATTATGCCTTATTTCTTCACCTTCCAACCATAATAGTAGGAAGAATTTTTACGTTTTCTTAAAAAACGCTAATGGAGAGGTCATCACACCTCAAAGCAGAATTTCCCCTGCTTCGTTTTTTAAGCTATCATAAAAAATCTTTTATGTAAAGCAAAAATTTTAAAAGTTTTTGCTTTTCCTTTTTTTGCATTTCTCCCGCCGTCATTCCTCATTGCAACCTTCGGTTGCAATGTCAAGGAATCCCCTGAAACTTATACACATTGTCCCTTATAATCATGAGACCCCATGACGCACGAAGCAACGCTTCGTGCGAGGGGTGACGAGGAGAGGAGGAACGCCCCTATTTCTCCCAGTGTCAATTGCTGAACTTATTTTGGCATCTTGAGGTCCTGAAACAAGTTCAGGACGACAATTGGGGTGTTCAGGACGACAA
>JAFUYI010000070.1 GCA_017470585.1 Alphaproteobacteria bacterium
ACTCGTTTCAGGATCTTTTAAAAAGATGCCGGAACATTGACATAAAAAAGGAAAAGCAAAAAGTGCAAAATTTTGCTTTACATAAAAGATTTTTTATGATAGGGTAAAAATTGAAGTGAACGAAAAGTCACTTTGAGGTTTGAAGACCTCTCATCCATCGTTTATATCGGACGTATTCGGTATATCCGGTTTTTATGGCCGGAAGGTTGTGGAATAAGCCAAATCAGACGAATACACAACACTATTATGGATGATAGTCTTCAACTTCCGGCCGCCTCTGGATTTATCTTTGGGGCGGCTTTTTTTATAACTTTAGTAAAAAAAGGAAGTAAGACTTATGAAAAAATATATTTTAATGCTTGGCGTTGCCGGTGTCGCTCTTGGCTCCTATTGTGCCTACGCCGGAAATTCGGCGACAATGACCGTAACAGCAACGATCGCCCACGATGTGAGCTTAACGGTTACCCAGCAGTTTAATCTTGGTACAATTACTATTGATCCCAGCCAAAGCCAAGGTGATTTTGTGTTTAATCCTCAAGCGAGTGAGCCGGATTCTGCCGGAGGGGGTATTATATCCGTAACCGGAGCTTCTCACGGGCGGTTTACTGCCAACATTCCCAATCTTTCGGCTTGTCCATTGGTAGAAGATAGTTCTAGTATAGTATCCTGCGGGGGTTTGAGTATCTCTGATAACTACATTGAATTAGATGAGGATTCCGATTTTGTGGTTGGCATTGGATTCGCACGCGGCAGCGGAAATGAGTTTATTGTAGGTGCAGATGAAATAGGGTATTACAACGGTGCGCCAAAGCATAAAACTTATTCCGGAAGCATTGCCATAAACTATACTCCGGAGAGTTAAAAAACAAAACAAGCGGAGTACTAAAATTCTCCGCTTATTTCTTATCATCATGCCTGCCTTCATGTCATCACACCTCCCCGTCTGTCACAAGCCTTGGGATTGTTTACCTCTTCCTTTTTTTCGTTTTCTCCTCCCGCCGTCATGCCTCGAAAGCAACTCTAGGTTGCTTTCGTCAAGGAATCTCCTTAAATTTAAGCACATTGCCATTTGTAATCGGGAGACCCTTTGAATTTTTTGCCTCCGGCAAAAAATAGCGTGACGGAAGAGAAAGAAGCAAAAAATAGGCATTAACGGGCGGGAAAGAGGCAAAAAATGGACGGTGAAAAATGCAAAAAATATTTGACTTTACTCTAAAAATAGCTATAATACTTACTCGGTTATCAATATATTGTCTGCGAGTATGATATGCAAATTTCCATCCGTCCGCTTGAAAAAAATATAAGTCAGATTTTGCCTTTGGCGGAGTCTTACCAACGTTCTTACAATCAGCTTTCGTCCGGCTATAAAAAACCGGAAGAAATGGCTTTGTATAAAAAAGGCTTTTTTATTAAAAAACTGCGGAAAATAGCGGAAGATGAAAATTCAATCGTTGCCGTACTTAATGTTGATGATAATCCGCGGGGATTTGTGCGCTATTCCCAAATTCCTCAATATTATAAGCACTCTGCCGATAATTTGACACAAGACCTTGAACATGGTTTTCTTGATGGTTATGAGTTTGCATGGTATCGCAAAGTCCATTTCAACCGTGATGTCAAGCTTGATGATAAGACTTTGATTGTCAACCAAATTTATCTTGACCCGCAGATTCAAAATCAGGGGCTTGGTACCTATCTGTTGCAAAAAACCATACCGGAATTGAAAAAGCAGGGGTTTGAAAGCCTGATTATTGAGTATAACGCCCATAATGCCAACGCCGCCAAGTTTTACCGCGGCATAGGATTTGAGCCGTTTGCTCTGACCAAAGATTTTGACCATATCATCCACCCTCAAGCCAAGACCGAATTTTGCGTAAGCGATGTTGAAATTGCTTACACCACGATTGATCGTGCCATACAAAAGATGAGCGACAAGCATTTGGATTTTGCTTTTATGATGACCCGTGCGAGAAATGACAAAACTTATTGAAAATATTATCTCTATGATGAGATTTAAGAGCGTATCGGGCAATGAAAAAGAGATACGCCTGCTTTTGGATTGGGTAAAAAAACAATATTTGCTTCCGGGGATTTTTATCAACGAATTTAACTTTGATAATGCTTCTCCGGTTTTGATTTTGGCAAATTGTTCCGGCTTTGATTTTGATTTGGCGACAATCGGACATCTTGACGTGGTTCCGGCCGAAGATGAACTTTTTTTGCCGCGGATTGAAGGAAATAGACTCTACGGACGCGGCTCTCTTGATATGAAATCAACAGTTGCGGTATGTTTGGAAACGCTTGAATATACCATCGGCAAAAACATCCGCTTCGGGGTTATTATTACCACCGATGAAGAAACTACCTCAAACGGTATGAAAGCCCTGCAAAATAAGAATTTCATCTCTGCCGTTGCGGTTTTGGATACTGATTCGGGAAGTATGGATGAATTGGTGGAAAAATATAAACACCCGGTGAGTGTAGAACTCCGTGCCGAAGGATTAAATGCCCACAGTTCCCGCCCGTGGGAAGGGATTAACGCCGTCAATCGTATCATTGATGCCCTAAAGGAGCTGGAAAAATATTTTCCCTGCTATCAGAAAAATAACCTTCAGCCGGATAATCAATGGGTTGACACTATGGCGATAACGGCTGTTTCTTCGCCCTCTACTTATAATGTTGTACCGAATAAAGCCTCGGCAAGGCTTAATTTTCGCCTGACGGAAAAAATGCCGCTGGAAAAATTGGAAGATATTTTGGCAACTGTATGCAAGCTTTGCGATTGCGAATATGAAATTCTGCTAAAAAGCCGCGGCGTATATATGGATTGCAACACCCCGCAGATAAAAAAATATTTGGAAACGGCGCAATCCGTTACCGGACACAAGATAAATATTACGACTTCCTGCGGGGCAACCGATTCACGGATGTTTGCCGATTCCTCGGCGGTGATTATGCACTCCGTCAACGGCGAAAATGCCCACGGCAATCAGGAATATGTCGAAATATCTTCAATTTCGGACTTATCAAAAATTCAAAAAGCCTATGTTGATGAGATAATTAAAGAAAAAGCTTGATAGAAAATAAAATAGGTTGGCATTTATTTTTTTTGTGTTATAATAAACGCCATCATCAAGGGAGTTCGGATTATGAAAAACGAAGAAATCACCAAAAAACTACAAAAATTAGCGCAGTTATACGAGCAGTTAAAAGCCTTGCGCATATCCAAAGGCGATAATTTCGATTTGGAAGATGAGGATTTTCTTTCGCACGCCGAACTTTTGGAAGAAGCCTTGAAAAATTATATGTATCAATTCGGAATGTCTATCTACCGCAATAAAAAAGGCAAACGCTTCTTTAAGAAATTTATTCACGAAGAAGATGAAGTCCGCGGCTTTGAAGAATTAGACAATCATTGCTTCGAATTACAAGAAAATGAACCGAACTTTTTGCAGAGATTACTGGAATATACGCCGGAAAACCGGGTCTTGCTGACGGGCAGTATCGAAAATGTCGTGGAAGAGCTTTATGAAAAAGACCCGCAGATGATTGATATTTTTGACGAATTGCTTAATGAAGAGGCCGAACGTTGTATGGGAGCAATCAAAGAAAGCAGAATTGATGCCGACATAGAAAAAACTTTTGCTATCCAAAACGAGATTACCTCACCCGAAATCAAAATTGAATTTGATGCTCCGGCGATTGAAATTGCCGATATTGAAAAGGATATTGCCACTTCCGATAAGCCAAAAAACAAAAAACGTTCCCGCAAGAAAGCAAAAACAGTGCATATTGAAAAAACCATGCACGAGGCGTATCAATGCGGAACCGATAATGTGGAGGAAAAATCCGCTGCACCGGAACGAAAAATCAAAATCAACCCCGAAATGGCGCACGATAACGCTAACGAACGTTAAACGAGGTTTCAATGCGCATTTTGGGGCTTGATCCGAGCTTGTCTTCAACCGGCTGGGGTATAATTGAAATAACCGGCAATAAAATGAAATATATTGCCGACGGATTTATTAAAACCAATACAAAAATACCGATCTCCGAGCGGCTTGCCGTTATCCATAATGAACTTAATCAGGTTATTGAAACTTATCACCCCAATGAAGCGGCAATTGAACAAGTGTTCTTAAATGATAATCCCACTTCAACCATCAAACTCGGTATGGCGCGCGGCGTGGTGATTTTGGCACCGGCACTCTATAATATATCCGTAACCGAATATGAACCTAATAAAATAAAGAAAGCGGTTGTCGGCGTCGGCAAAGCCGCCAAAGAACAGGTTGAAACCATGGTAAAAGTTCTGCTGCCGGGGTGCAAACCGCAGAATAACGACTCTTCGGATGCTCTGGCAATCGCCATCACTCATTTTAATTATCATAATATCCGCGATTTTAAGACCGAAAAATAATTACTCCCGGCTTTCAGCTCGGAGTGTAATTTATGGTTAAAGTTTTGGCATGTGGTAACGAAAGAAACATTTCTTATATCGCAACCGGCAGGATATACCCCAAAGCAGAATTTTCCCTGCTTCGTCTTTTAAGCTAGCATAAAAAATAAGTAATGTAAAGCAAAAAAAATTGACAAAAAATTTTTTATTGTCTATAATGAAACAGTAAAGGGGAAAATATGCTAAAACTGAATAAAAGCGACGTTTTTGAGGTTATTACCGACTTAAAAGAAGGTGATGTTATTTCCACTTCGCCATATAACCGCGAGTTGTTTCCCTTTATAGAGGGCGGTTGCGGCATCAAAGCCGATATATCATCTTTTGATAAACAATTTGCCCGTGCCGACAATCGTTATGATTATAAGCTTAAATCTCCTCACTTCGGCGGGGTTGACAATTACCGCAATATCAAGAAAGAGGCTGCAGAGGCAGGCATTACACCGGAACTTTATCTGCGTATGAGTTGTATTCAAAATGAGATTTCTATGCTCAACAGCAATACCGATACCATTGAGCGGATGGGTGTTTTGCGAGAAGAAAAAAATCAATCCGGAGTTAAACTCTCAACCCTTATGAACAAGGGATTAGGGATGTGTTCGGAAAGTGCGATTTTAGCACAAGTCTATCTGCAATCCAAAGGCATAAAATCTTATTTATGCGGCGGAACTTTAATTCAAGCCCACGGAGAAAAGGTTTTACCTCCCGAAGAGCATCATTTTTTGATGGTTGAGGATAAGGGAAAAATGGTTCTTTTTGATCCGTTCAACCATAGGGAATGCGGTATGCCCAGAGTTTATAACACCGGACTTGACCATAAGGCTTTCTTAAAAATGGCAAACGGCAACGAAACCGCTATGCTTGAATTTGCCGGTTTAGATTTGGCAGAAGAAAACTTGGCGTTGGCTTATGGTAAGAAAAATCCCTCCGAACGCAAAATAAATATCGTTGATGTTGAAAAATTAAATGAGGAAACAAAGGCTTTCAAAACTTCTTCACCGATTACCCCTGATAAAGATAAAGAGTATGCTTAATTTTTCGGGCGGAGAGCTTATTTAACTCCCCGCCCACAGTTTTTTTATCTCAACTTGCCGTGTAGGAGATAGTGATTGTTCTCGTATGCGTTCCGGCAACTGTTTGGCTTGGATTCAGAAAAAAACACTGTGTCGGTACAACCTTAAATTTATTTGAACTGTCGTGGACTATTAGAAGAGGACAGTAATTGGAACCTGTGCTACCAAGTATATTATCAATACTATCCGGTACACTTAAACCGCCACAGGTATAACTTGAACCATCGCAAGCCGAAGGATTGGCAATATTAGCGGTAAAAGTCCCCGGAGTCGCATTTGTTGCTGCAGTTACCGGACCTGATTTACTTTTAAGCGTTCCGTCCAAGTTATAAGACACAACACCTTCCTCATTACCTGCCGGATTGATGGTGATTGTACCGATATTTAAATCGATAACGCCGCCAAGGCTCACGTCATGGGCAATTGTCGCCGTTACAGTCATAGTGGCGGAATTACCGGCATAAGCAGCGTATGAGCCAAGAGCAACACCGGCAACACCGAGCATTAAAATATATTTGTTCATCTTAAAAACTTCCTTCTTTTATTAAAGTTATAAAGAAAAACCACCTTTTGGGACGTATCCCGCGAGGTGGTTGGAAGCTAGAAACTGACAGATAGATCAGTGTGAAGTATTTGGTTAAACCTTATTTCTTCACCTTCCAACCATAATAGCAGGAAGAATTTTTACGTTTTCTTAAAAACGCTATCTGAGAGGCTTCTAGACCTCAAAGTGACTTTTCACTCACTTCAATTTTTAACCTAGCATAAAAAAT
>JAFUYI010000071.1 GCA_017470585.1 Alphaproteobacteria bacterium
AAAGATTTTTTATGATAGCTTAAAAAACGAAGCAGGGGAAATTCTGCTTTGAGGTGTGAAGACCTCTTTTCAGGTGTCCGAACAAGACATAAAATTGCTTCTAACCGTACTATGGTTGGAAGGCAGGGAAATATAAAGAATACCTTGCACTGTTCCTGAAAACAGTCTTCAACTTCCAACCACCTCGCGGGTTTAATGCCCAACAGGTGGTTTTTCTTTATGACGTTAATAAAAGAAGGAAGTTTAGATGATGAAAAATTATATTTTAATGCTCGGCGTTGCAGGCGTTGCACTTGGCAGTTATGCCGCAATGGCCTCCAATTCCGCTACGATGACCGTTACCGCCACAATCGCCCACGATGTAAGTTTGACGGTAACCCGAGATATTACCATTTCGGCAGTGGTAAATCCGGCAGTAACAAGTGTAAGTGAGAGCTGGTGTATATCCGGAGATGACAACCCTGAAAACGAAGTAGGATATTGCATATCCAATTGGGGATTATTTACGGCAACCGTTCCCGATGATTATTATGCAATAACTAACAACAAATTTACCATTTCTCCCAGTGAGCTTACTCATGACACTTTAAAGATTCAGTATTTTGCTGTAGGCGATACCTCTACAAAGAATCAATTTCAGGTTGGTGGTAACCTAACTTACTCCGGCGGTGCGCCGAGTGCAGGAACTCATAATTTCGGCAACATTACAATTACTTATCATCCGTAATCATAAATCAGGCGGGGAGGAAGAAAAAATCCTCTCCGCTTTTTATATCGGCAAAAATAATGAACATTGAGCCTAAATTTCGGGAGAGGCCTTGACGAAAGCAACCGTACTGTTGCTTTCGAGGCATGACGTAAAAAAGAGGCAAAAATAGGCGGGAGGGGCGGGAAAAATCTCCGCCAAGCTAATCTTTACCGAGATTGGTTTCGCGGTTAACGTACATTGCCAAGATTATGCCGAAGCTGGCCATTACCGAAAGCATAACCGTTCCGCCGTAGGAGATTAACGGCAATGGTACACCGACTACGGGAATCAATCCCAATACCATGGATATATTGATAAAAATATATAAAAAGTAGTTGGTGGCAAGTCCGATAATAGTGAGCTTGCCGAAATAGCTGGTGGTTTTCATGGCAAACGCATAGCTGTAAAGCAAAATCAAAAAATTGATGACGACAACCATTACGGCACCGATGATACCAAACTCCTCGGAAAGCATGGTAAATATAAAATCCGTATGCTTTTCGGGCAGAAAATTCAAGTGGCTTTGTGTTCCGTTCATAAAGCCTTTGCCGAAAATTCCTCCCGAACCGAGCGCGATTTTTGATTGCATAATATGGTATCCCGCTCCCAAAGGATCGCGTTCGGGGTTTAGAAATGTTAAAACACGTTGTTTTTGATAGTCGTGCAGAAACATCCACGCCACCGGGAGTAGAGCTGTTACTCCTACTCCCACGGCGGCAAACTTCCATATTTGCACCCCGACCGTAAACAAGATTACGGCAGTAGTAAAAATCAGCATTAACGCCGTTCCGAGATCCGGCTGCATCATAATCAATGCCGCCGGAACAAATGCCATCAGCAATGCCGGAATTATGCCCGAGATGGTTTCAATGGAGGACACGGGAGTTGCGTTGAAGTACTTTGCCAATGCTAAAACAAGAGCGATTTTCATCAATTCCGAGGGTTGAAGCCTAAAAAATCCCAAGTCAATCCAACGGGTTGCGCCTTTGCCTACCGCTCCGTATATTTCAACGGCAATCAGCAGCAAGAGAGTTGCAAAATAAAAATAATAAGCATAACGCAAGAAAAATTTTATGTCGGTAAAAATAAGCGCAAACATAATTACCGCACTCAAGGCAAAGCGGAGGGCGTGTTTTATAGCCCAAGTCTGCCAGTTGCCGTTGGCGGCGGAATAAAGCATCATAACCCCGACAGCCGCAAGCAAAAAGATAAAAAACAAATAAGAAAAATTGAGGTTATAGATTTTTTCTTTCAAGCTCAAATTGGGATTGCGGAATCCGGTTTTATAAAATTTATACATTACCTCATCTCCTCATCGCTTAAAATAAGAGCTTCTTTCAAAAGCGCGGAAGCAATCGGTGCCGCAACCGTTGAGCCGCCTCCTCCGTGCTCTACCAGCACAACAACGGCGTATTTCGGGTTATCGTGCGGAGCATAGCCGACAAAAAGAGCGTGGTTGCGGTATTTCCACGGTAAATCTTCTTGACGGATAATGCCTGTTTGGCGTTCCTGCAAGGTTATGCGTCTTACCTGCGTTGTTCCGGTTTTGCCGCACATTTTAGCCCCTTTATAGTCAAATGCCGAGCGCGCGGCGGTGCCGCCGGCGCGGTTTACGACACTGCACATTCCCTCTTTCACCAATGCCAAATGCAGCGGATTGATTTTCATATTTTTATATTGATAGATTTTTTCTTCACTTACTTTGGTCAAGGATGGTTCAACCATTTTGCCGCCGTTGGCAATACGCGAAGTCATAACCGCGAGCTGTAAGGGCGTAGTTAAAACATATCCCTGTCCGATACCGGCAATTAAGGTTTCTCCGCCTTGCCATGAAGATTTTAATTGCCGGAGTTTCCACGCCTTGTCGGGAATGGTGCCGGCTTTTTCATCATCAAAACGAAGTGAACTGACCTCTCCCAAACCAAACCGTCTTGCCATGGCGGCGATTTTATCGATTCCGGTTTTCCAAGCCGCTTCATAAAAGAAAATATCGCAGGAGTGCTGTAAGGCCTCAACCACGTTTAAGGCTCCGTGTCCGTCTTTTTTCCAGCAGTGGAACAGATGGTTGCCGAAATCCATTTTGCCGTAACATCCGATTCTGGTGTCGCGGTTGATTGCGCCGGCTTCCAACGCCGCCAATGCCACCACCATTTTAAATGTTGAACCCGGCGAATAACGTCCGGCAATGGCTTTGTTGATAAGCGGCTGTTTTTCATCATAAAGCAGAGCCTGATAGGTATCTTGACTTACTCCTTTGACAAAATCGTTGGAATCGTATGAGGGCATGGATAGAAAGGTTAGTATTTCTCCGGTGTTTACATCCATAACAATCGCGGCACCGGATTCGTCTTTAAACAGTTCAAACGCTTTTTGTTGCAATCGGCTGTCAATGGTTAGTTCCAACTTCTGCCCCGATTCGCCGCCTTTGCGCTCGATTTCTTTCATAATTCGCCCGACGGCGTTAACCTCCAATTTCAGGCTTCCGCCGGTTCCCCGCAGTTGTTTTTCATATTTTTTTTCCAATCCTATCCGCCCGATTTTAAATCCCGGCGTTTCAAGCAAGGGATCGGAATCGGTTTTCAAATCATTTTCCGAAACGGCGGCAACATAGCCTAAAACGTGTGCCATCTGCTTGCCGAAGGGATAATCCCGGCTCAAACCGTCATCAACGATGACCCCCGGCATTTCCGCAGAAACAAGCAAAATTTTGGAAACATCTTCCCAGCTTAATCCGTCCTTGAGCTTAATCGGGACAAAACGGCGGTAACGTTTCAAGTCCCTTTTGATTCTTGCCTCTTCTGTTTCGGATAAAGGCATAATTTTTTTGAATTTTTGTAAGGTTTCATCTACATTATTGGCCTGTTCGGCAACCAGCATTGCCTGAAAATTCTGCTTATTGTTGGCGATATAAACTCCGTTTCTGTCGGTGATTATGCCCCGCGGCGGTACCAGAATCCGCGAAGAAATGCGGTTTTCATCCGACATTGTTTTATATTTATCAGCTTGAAAAACCTGCAAATAATAAAGCCTGCCGATGATAATCAACAGCAAAACGAATTGCACTAATCCCCAAATCAGCATCCTTGAGATTAAAATTTTTCCTTTGCTGTTGTCGCGATTCATAGCTCTTCATCTTTCATCAACACGTTGAGCATAAAAGCATTTGCACCGCCCAATATCGGATAAAGGGCAACACTCAAAAGATAGGAAAAAAACAATCCTTTGAGCGGTAATAAAAATGCGTAATAAACCGAGGCCAAAAGCCATCCGGCAAAAAGAGCGGGAAGCATTGTTATGCAGATCCCGAGCCACGCCGTTTCAAAAGTTTTATCGCCGGCGTATTTTGCCGAATTTACCACAATAAGGTATTGGATTAAGTAAATAAATAAATAAAGTCCGAAAGGAGCCAGTGATAAAATATCGGCCGTTATGCCCAAAATCAAAACTGAAACAAGACCGAATAAATCGGGACGGTATAAACTCCAAAAATAAACACACATCAAACCGGCGAGCGGGCGTGCATTGGCAAAAATTTCGGAATGCAAAGGAATCCGTGCCGCAATCAGCCAAAGCACGGACATAAACAGCGGCAGGATTTTAACCGAAAGACTTCCGATAAATTCGTCTAAATCTTCGCGCATTATTTGTCTTCCCCATATATTTCGCTTGCCGGATCGGGGAGGTGATAGTTTACAATCATAACATACTCAATTTTAGAGAAATTTCCGGACGGTTTTACCATAACGGCATCCTTTTTTACACTGCTTACCTTGCCTATCGGCATACCTTGCGGAAATACTCCGCCGATACCCGATGTTATAACCTTATCACCTACGGCTATCTCGGCATCAAGCGGCAATAAAATCAATCGCGGCCACTCCTCGTTTTGTCCGACCAGCATTCCGCGGGTTCGGGATTTTCCGATTAAAACGGAGATTTTGGAGTTAATGTTGTTAATCAGAGCGATTTTGGCATAATTGGAGCCGACTTCTTCAACTCTTCCGATAACTCCTTTGTCGCTTATGGCAATTTGCCCTTTGGCAACGCGTTTGTCTTTGCCGATATAAACGGTCAGTGCGTGAGCAAAAGTACTGCCTTCTTGAGCCACAACTTTAGCCGTGATAAATTCGGCTTGCGGGGGAATCCGGTAATTTAACAGCGAAGAGAGGAGTTTGTTTTCAATTTCCAAGGCTTTGTTTTGCGAATTGGCGATAATCAAACGGTGATTTTCTTCGCGCAAGGCTTGATTTTCCATATCAATTTTCTGCAGGCTGCGCAGGTATTCATAGCCTTTGAGCATTAAAGAGGCGGGAAAAACCATAATTTCGGTAATCGGAGTGATAATTTCGTTGGCGGTGGTGGAAGTTTTTTCCAAAAGGGCGTTATTGGTTTTGTTTAAAAGCATAAAAGTAAACACCGTAAAGAACAGCAGGACAATTGCAAATTTCTGAATTGTCCGCCGCAGATGACTTAAATGTAAAAAAAGGACTCGCCGCTTTTTGGCCACGATTTTTCTCTTTCAATGTTCTTGTTGCCTACTAACTAGCACATAAAAAAGCATAAAGCAAATAAAATTTTTTTAAGTTCAAAAAGGTTAAACCGTCGTAATTTGATACAAAATAGCGTAAAAACAATGAAGTAATGCGGTTTTTATGTCGGGTTAAAACGTACCTTTGTTTTACACAAAATGCAAGCAAAAAAAATCAATAAGTTAGAATTTTTTTTGGTGTTGCAAAAAAAGGTACAATTAAATTCAACACGATTCTATAACCAAAATGCTAGGGGCAGAGAGATGATGAAGAATTTGAAGATAGTGCTTGCGATAGCGGTGTTTTTAATCGGTACAGTATGTATTGTAAGCGATTCGCAGGCAAGAGTATGTTTCGCAACCGATTCCGATTGCGGAGCCGGAGTCGATTTCGGAGATGTTCCCGAAACTGACCAAAATGAAAATGCTTGTAAAACTGATGGCTATACGGTTGAAAATACTTGTCCGAGCGATAAACTTTCTTATTCCTGCCCGTATAAAAGCAAATGGAAGATGTGTTGCGATAAATCCTATCATTACGAGGGCTGTATTTATCCTTTGGAAGATGACGGCAAGTGC
>JAFUYI010000022.1 GCA_017470585.1 Alphaproteobacteria bacterium
ATTTACGGTGATGAACCTTGTTCCGGCTTAAAAATGGAAAATAACGGTTATATTGATAATATGTTCGGCGATGAGGAATCTTCTTGTGGTTTTGGATTTTACTATACCGGAAGTAACAATAGGTTTAATATTTATCCCCGCGACTGTTTTATTGACGATGTTTCCCAAGTTGCCACAGGCAATCACTCCGGAAATCTAACCATTTCCTATACGCCGCAATAACAAGCTCAAAGGGGAGGATTTTTCCTCCCCCCTTTTGATAAATTTTCCCCTTGTTAAATGCTTAAACAGGCATTATATCAAGGGCGGGAGAGAAAAATGGAAATATATTTATTGGCGGCATTGGTTTTAATTTATATCATAACCGTATTTATGATTCCGGGAGATATTTTACGCAAGCTCTGGTTGTCGGCGTTTTTGGCGGCGGGTTTTATGTGTACCGTGGCTTTGGGATTTTTTAAGATTTCCAATCAGGAAGTAATGATGAGTGCCTCCGAGTTGAGCTGGTATTATATTTTATATGTGTTTGCAAGCCTTACGGTTGTTTTAGGAGTCATAAATCTTTGGCTGTTTCGCAAAAGTTTGTTAAAAACCCTTTTTGCAAGCTATGATGATGACGACACGGAAGATATTTAGCTTACTTTGCGAATATAAATCGGCTGCTTGCTCTTGCCGACTTTAATAAAATACTTGTGCCGCCCGGGGAGCCTGAAATGGCTTGAGGCATTAAGTATTCTCCGCACTATATCGGCGTGTCGGCTGTGAATCAGATAAGAACCTTTGTAGGCGGTTATTTTGGTGAAAGGAACCAGCCGCACGGCGTTTAAGGCCTCATCGGTATTGCTCCACGGTTTAACTCCGGCAATATCCGTTTCTATTTTTTTTGGTATGGTAAAACTTTCTTCTTTTTCAATCTCTTTTAAGTTTTTTCCCAGCAGAAACAAAAGGTTTTCTTGAGTTTCGTCCAAGTTGTCGCTGGCATGGACAAGATTGCTCCCGACCATTTGCCGATATGCGTGCTTGGCAGTAATGACGGCAATATTTTTGCCTTCGGAAAATTGCGGGTTGCGATCATAAACCAGCACCACCAAGAAAGAACCGTTGCCGATTTCTTTTTCTTTTTTGCAGCTTTTGGGGAGTTTTTTGCCGTAAAAACGCGATAAATTATCACCGAAAAACTGCGGCGACCATGTAACATCATAAATTTGAAAAATTTCAAATTTTTTCTTTATATCATTGACAATATGCTTTTCCATAAAACGGGCATTATGCCAAATGATGAATAAATAAAGTTCTTTTTTCATGGTTTTGCAGTCTGGCTTTGATGGGCTTCTTAAGGACTATAAACGCTTTTGATATGATGTGCAAGTAAAAAGTGCAAAAGATAATAAGAAGCTTGCTTTTTTTTATAATCGTAATATTATGAGCGCAATTTAAATAAGTGCGGAGACAGTTATGAAATTGGCGATTATCGGCACCGGATATGTGGGACTGCCCACCGGAACAGGCTTTGCAGAGCTGGGATTTGACGTGGTGTGCGCAGACAAGGATAAAAATAAAATTGACAAACTGAATCAAGGAGAATTGACTTTATTTGAAGAGGGGTTAAAAGAAATTTTTATCCGCAACCTCAAATCAAATCGTCTTAAATTTACAACTGATATTAAAAATGCCGTTAAGGGAGCCGATGTTGTTATGCTGGCTGTCGGCACGCCTCAACACGCGATTACAAAAGAGGCGGATTTGAGCTATATCTATGCGGCGGCAGAAGAGCTTGCCCCCCATTTGGAGGGCTATACGGTAATTGCAACCAAATCAACGGTTCCGGTCGGTACCGGCGATGAAATTGAAAAAATTATCCGCACTGCCAATCAAACTGCCGATTTTGATACGGTTTCAATTCCGGAGTTCTTGCGCGAAGGTTTTGCCATTTATGATTTTTTCCACCCCGACCGTATTGTTATCGGAACAAACAGTGATAAGGCGCGCAAAGTTATGGAAGAACTTTATCAACCTTTTGCGGATAAAACCACGATTTTGTGGATGAACCGCCGTTCCGCGGAAACGGTAAAATACGCTTCCAACGCGTTTTTGGCAATGAAAATTCATTATATTAACGAAATGGCGGATTTTTGCGAAAAATCGGGAGCCGATATCAATGAAGTTGCGAAAGGTATGGGACTTGACAGCCGAATTGGGCGCAAATTCTTAAATGCCGGTCCCGGATACGGCGGCTCATGTTTTCCCAAAGATACCAATGCTATGGCGCAAATGGGGAAAAAATGGGGAGCCGAACTTAATTTGATTGAAACGGTTATCGCCAAAAACGACGAACGCAAAGCTAAAATGGCACAACGGGTGATTTATGCCTTAAAAGGAAATACTTCAGGCAAAATTGCGGTTTTAGGGCTTGCTTTCAAAGGCGGAACTGATGATTGCAGGGAGTCTCCGGCAATTGAAATTGTTCAAGAAATGCTCAAATATTCATCTAATATCTGTGTTTACGACCCCAAGGCACAAGAAAATGCCGCAATGATTTTAAAAAACAGGGTGCAATATGCCTCCGGTATTAAAGAAGCCTGTGAAAATGCTTCGGCGGTAGTAATTCTGACCGAATGGGCGGAATTTGGAAATATTGATTTAACGAACTTAAAAAAAATTATGACAACACCATGCATAATTGATTTACGCAATATGTTGGATAAGAATAAAGCATTATCCGAGGGTTTTGAATATCAATGTATAGGATTTGCCAATGTCTGAAGTTTTGGTTATAGGCGGTGCCGGATATATCGGCTCACACGTTGTTAAAGATTTGCTGGCGGCAGGTTTTAAGGTCAAGGTCTATGATAACCTTTCAACCGGTCATAAATGCAACCTCTTTAAGGAGGCGGAGTTTGTTAAGGGTGATATTCTTGATTTTGCCACTCTTGATAAAGCAATGTCTGATGTATCGGCTGTGGTTTTCTTGGCGGCTAAAAAGGCGGTCGGCGAATCGATGGAAAATCCTGCCAAATATGCCCTTAATAATATCAACGGAACAGTTAATGTCTTAAACGCCATGAGCAAAAACAATGTCAAGGCAATCGTATTTTCTTCCTCGGCGGCGGTTTACGGCAATCCGCAGTATATACCTATTGATGAAAACCATCCCTTAAATCCGCTGAATTTTTACGGATTTACCAAAGTTGAAACCGAAAGGATGCTTGAGTGGTACGACCGCTTAAAAGGGATAAAATATGCCTCTCTTCGCTATTTTAATGCGGCCGGATACGATGAAGCGGGCGATATTAAAGGCAAAGACGAAAATCCGCAGAATCTTTTGCCGATTGTTATGTCGGCGGCAATGGGCGAACGCCCGTATTTGGAAGTGTTCGGCACGGATTATGACACCGAAGACGGAACTTGTATCAGGGATTATATTCATGTCAGCGATTTGGCAAAGGCACACGTTTTGGCGGTTAAAAAATTGCTTGCCGGCTCGTCGTCTATGACCTTAAACCTCGGTACCGGAAAAGGAACCAGCGTTAAAGAGGTTATAAGAGCATTTGAAAAAGTTTTGAAAATCAAATTACCGGTTAAATACGCCTCTCGCCGTCCCGGTGATCCGGATAAACTTTATGCCTCCAATGAAGAAGCCTTCAAACAATTGGGATGGCGGCCGCAATACCTTGATATTGAAGATATTGTGCGAACCTTCGCCGCTGTTTATATGAAGTAATAAAAATAAGTCTTTACATTAAAGATTTTTTATGCTAGCTTAAAAATCGAAGCAGGGGAAATCCTGTTTTGAGGTTTTGCGACCTCTTGCGTGATGTCCTATCAAGACATAAAATTGCTTCTAACCATGCTATGGTTGGAAGGTTGGGAAATATAAAGAATACCCAACACTGTTTCACGCAACAGTCGCAAACTTCCAACCACCTCGTCTGTTTGTCGGGGTGGTTTTCTTTGTTAACAATAGATAAGGAAGTTTTTATGATGAAAAATTATATTTTAATGCCAGGCATTGCCGCGGTGTCCATAGGCTCATACTGCGCATATGCCGGCAACTCCGCCACTATGACTGTTACTGCCACCATCGCCCACGATGTGAGTTTGAATGTAACAAGAAATATCAGCTGGACTATGACCATTGATCCAAGTCAAACTTATGGCGAGACTGACTGTTTCGGATACGTTGACGGCTGTGAAATAGAAGACAGCGGAGGTGTTATCTCCGGCTCTATGACAGCAGGACGATTTACTGCTAATATTCCTAATCCCGCCAA
>JAFUYI010000012.1 GCA_017470585.1 Alphaproteobacteria bacterium
GAAATCTTGAGGTCCTGAAACAAGTTCAGGACGACAAGAGGGGAGTTTAGGACGACAGATTGATTGCTCATGATAGACATAAGGGGGCATCACCTCGGGAGGGGGGAACGGAAAAAAGGGAAAAGCAAAAAGTGCAAAATTTTTCTTTGACAATAAGAAATTTTTATGCTAGGGTAATTTTGAAGTGAATGAAAAGTCACTTTGAGGTGTCCTAACCTCTCCATTGACGTTAGAAGAACGTAAAATCTTCTTCCTGCCGTATATATGGCTGGAGGGTAAAGGAATAAGGGGTAACTCAAATACTTTACACTGATTCAATGGTCAGTTAGGAACTTCCAGCCACCTCGCGGAGTATATCTCCAACGGGTGGTTTCTTTTTATAACCGCAAAGAAACCGTAAGAGGGAAGTCCGATGATAAACAAAACTTTTTTAATTCTTCTATTAGCAAGCTTAACTTATACCGTCTATAACGCCGCCGCAGTATCCGAAACATTTGAAATCTCCACCACCATCGACCACGAAATAACTTTAGGCAGTTTCCGCGCTGCAAGCACGGATGTCAATATACGAGAGGTGTTTGGTGCCTCTTTTGATATTCTAATCAATCCCAATTACGACAGCGGATTTGCCAAATACGATATGACATACGGAGGCGGTGTCATTGCTTTTGACCCAATAGGTTCTAGTTCCTTTAAAGCCGATTTACCGGATCCTGATGATGTCAGTAAATTTTTGGTTACCCCTTCAAGCATCACAAAAGGCAATATTACCGTATCGGAATTTGATGTAATACATGATATGGATACAAATTATATTATCAACCCAAAATTATCATACAGCGGCGGCGCGCCCAAAGCCGGCGATTATAATTTCGGATCAGTTACTATATCCTATAATCCGTAACGGATTTATTGTTCAGCGGATTGAAATTTAATCGTTTACCTCAAAGGTTTAATCCTTAAAACAAGCCTGAGATTTTGCCGGTTTCATCAACATCTATTCTTTCGGCGGCAGGAATGGTCGGAAGTCCCGGCATAGTCATAATATTGCCCGCCAAAATCACAATAAAGCCGGCTCCCGCCGACAGGCGTGCATCTTTAACCGAAAAAGTAAATCCGCTCGGGGCATTAAGGAGTTTCGGATCGGCGGAAATGGAATTTTGGGTTTTGGCTATACAAACCTTTAAGCTCCCGAAACCGTGTTTTTCAAACTCTGCCAATTTTGCCGCCGCGGTATCCGTATATTCAACCTCACCGGCACGATAAATATTTTTGGCAATCCGTTCAATTTTTTCTTTCAAGCTCAAATTATCCTGATAAAGCGGAGCATAATTATTATCAAGCTCGGCTATTTTAATAACCTCTTTTGCCAAATCCAGTGTTCCCGAACCTCCGTTTTTCCAACTTGAGGTTAAAACAGCCTTTATTTTCGCATCATCACACATTTTTTTAAGCATTGCCAACTCGTCATCGCTGTCATCCGAGAATTGATTTACGGCAACAATCGCGGGAATCCCGAATTTAGCGATATTTTCAATATGAATACGAAGATTGTCAAAGCCTTTGCACAAAGCGTTAACATTAGGGATTTTAAGTTCTTCTTTTTTCATCCCGCCGTGCATTTTCAAAGCGCGGACGGTAGCAACTATCACCGCCGCATTTGGTTTTAAGCCGGCAATCGGGCATTTAATATCCAAAAATTTTTCGGCTCCGAGATCGGCTCCGAATCCCGCTTCGGTAACTACATAATCAGCCAATTTAAGCGCGGTTTTGGTGGCGATTATACTGTTGCAGCCATGAGCAATATTGGCAAACGGGCCGCCGTGAATCAACGCCGGAGTTTTTTCCAAGGTCTGCACCAAGTTCGGTTTGATTGCATCTTTTAAAATTGCCGCCATCGCCCCGTGAGCATTGATTTCTCCGGCTCTGACATATTCACCGGCCGTATTTTTGCCGATAATCACATTCCGCAGGCGTTTTTTCAAATCATTGATATTCTCCGCCAAGCACAAAATCGCCATAACTTCGCTTGCTACGCTGATATTAAACCGATCTTTCCGCGGTATGCCGTTGATACTTGCGCCCAAGGCAATATCAACTTCCCGCAAAGCCCTGTCGTTTAAGTCAAGGCACCTCTGCCAAAAGATATTATTGACATCAAGTTTTTTTAAGTTTCCCTTTGCGATATGATTATCAATCATTGCCGCCAAGAGATTGTTGGCAGTTGTTATGGCGTGAATATCTCCGGTAAAATGCAGGTTAATATCCTCCATAGGCACAACTTGCGCATAGCCGCCGCCGGTGGCACCTCCTTTCAGCCCGAAACAAGGTCCCATAGACGGTTCACGCAATGCCAGCATAACATTTTTATTTATTTTTTTTAATCCGTCCGCCAAACCGATAGAAATGGTTGATTTGCCCTCACCGGCAGGGGTGGGGGTCAAAGCTGTAACTAAAATAAGCTTGCCCTGATGATTGAGATTATCGATACGTTCTAATCCCGCAAAGCTGATTTTCGCCTTGTAATTGCCGTAAAGCTCCAATTCCTCAACCTTAATACCTGCGCTGGCGGCAATTTCGGTAATGGGTAACGGGGTATTTTGTTGTGAAATCTCAATGTCTGACAGCATATTTTTCTCCTTATGCCGCAATTATTGATAATTTTATAACAAAAAGCAACAATAATTACAGTATTGTTTATGAAAAATCGCGGGGTTTCCCCCGCGATCTTGGTCATCAATAAGGTCTATATTCAATAGTAATGGTTTTTGTATGCGTTCCGGGATCTGTATCATCGGGATAGCGAAATGTACATTCTGTCGGCACAACCTTAAATTTATTTTCGCTGTCGCGTAGTATTTTAAGGGTACATCTATTAGCTGATACCGCACTGCGGCTTAAAAAAGCCAGGCTATCATTTATCACAAAAAAGCATTTACCTCCTGCACCATCGCAAACGGAAGAATTGGCAACATTGGCGGTAAAAGTTCCCGGAGTCGCATCGGTTGCCGCGGTTATGGGACCGGATTTACTTTTAAACGTCCCATCCAAGTTATAATAAACAGCTCCTGACTCATTACTTGCCGGATTGATGGTGATAGTGCCGATGTTTAAATCGGTAACATTTCCAAGGCTTATGTCATGGGCGATTGTGGCGGTAACGGTCATTGTGGCAGAATTGCCCGCATAGGCGCAATATGAACCAAGCGCAACACCGGCAACGCCAATCAATAAAATATAATTTTTCATAAGTCTTACTTCCTTTTTTTATTAACGTTATAAAAAGAAAACCACCTGTTGGGCATTCAAACCCGCGAGGTGGTCGGAAGTTAACGACTGACGGATAGTTCAGTGCAAAGTATTTGAGGTATCTCTTATTCCTTTGCCTTCCGACCATAAAGGCGGAAAGAACTTTTACGTTTTTCTTTTTCAAACGCTACCCGAGAGGTCGTTACACCCCAAGATAAACTTTTGTTTATCTCAAGTACGAATATTACACGAACTTTTATTTTTGTCAACAAAAAAACTCCCTCTTTCAAGGGTGTTTTTTATGATTATTCGCTTTCCAGTGCTTTCAGGACATCATCTGAAAACTCGGCGTTGTGATAGACGTGTTGGACATCATCATCATCTTCCAACGCCTCAATGAAATCCAAAAACTTGCGGGCAAGCTCTATGTCGTTGACATCAGATTTCACCACCGGTTTCCAATCCAGACGTGAGGCCGAAGGGGTACCGAATTGTTTTTCCAAAGCCTCGGTTACACTTCCCAAATCCTCGGGCAAAGTTTCAATTTCATGGCTTTCGTCATCGCTTGCAACATCATTGGCACCGGCTTCCAAAGCACTCTCAAACATTTTATCGCCATCAGCAGCGGCCAAAGGATATTTGATATATCCGATATGTTCAAAATTAAACACTACCGAGCCGCTCTCGCCCAAAGTTCCGCCGCGCTTGCCGAAAATAGTGCGGATATTGCCGACCGTACGGTTTTTATTATCGGTTAAAGCCTCAACGATAACCGCAATTTTTCCGGGACCGAATCCCTCATAGCGCATAGAAACATAATCATCTCCGCCGGCAACTTGAGTGGCTTTTGCAATAGCGCGTTCAATGTTATCCTTGGGCATACTTTCGGCACGCGCCGCCTGAATTGCCAAACGCAAACGGGGGTTTTTGTCGGCATCCGGAAGTCCGGATTTGGCGGCCAAAGTTATATCACGCGCCAATTTAGCAAAAACTTTCGCTTTTTTGGCATCCTGCGCACCTTTGCGGTACATAATGTTTTTAAACTGGGAATGTCCAGACATTTTTTATTTCTCCTGATTTTTTTTAATATTATTCTTCGGCAAGTATCATATATTCCAGCTTTTCATCCGTGGCGGAAAATACTCTTATTTCGACTCCGGCAATTTCAACAATTCCGGGTTCGTTTTCAAAATTATAATCCACAAATTCTCCACTGAAACCGCCGTTATCATAATTCATCAACGTAAAGCGCATAATATTGTTTTCCACGCCCTCAAATTTAATTTCAAAGCCTTTAACCATATCGCTCTGTAAAACTCTGCTCTTGGTTACGGGTTCAAATTGGAAATTCTCCGGAGTAACGGCAAAACTCTCTTTAATCAAAACAAGCTTATCGCCTTTAACCGCGCCGATATGCTTTTGCAAACGATAATCCTCATCAACCAAAAATACGGTTGAAGGACTGTCCGAATCAATCAAATAGTATATATTGCCGTCAATTTTTACTCTTCCGATTACATCGTATTTTTTGCCGCCGGTAACTTTTGCCGGAGTAATACCCGATGTCATAATCGCATTTTGCGGGGCAATCAGGGATTCCTGCACATAGTAATTTTTCATATAACTCTTGGTATCGACAATCGGATATCCTTTATGTGCCGTCAAGAGTTTATTGGCGGTAAAACTCGATTCGTGCAGAGTTTCGGAATTGAGCAAATGCTCTTCGCGTTTGTCAAGATATTCAATCTGATATCCCGACAATCCGGCGATAACATCATTACGCCAAGGGAAAAGGTTGTATTCTCCGGCGTAAATGCAGCCGCTTAAACTCAAAACCAGACCTAATATTTTTAAGGCTTTCATATTATATTCCCTTTATAAAGTTTGTATAATTTTTAACTTTTATATACTATAAACTTTATTTAGTAAACAACAGATTGCAATTTTGTGGGGATTTTTTTTATGGATATGAATTGCTCTAACAGCTGGCAGGTGGTTTTTGCACCGCAAACAAAGGAAAATCAGGCTCTTGATGATTTTCTTTCCAACTTCTTTGAAGTGGTGATGATTGACTATACCGATGATGGAAAAGTACGCTATACAGGCTGTCTTAAAGAGCCTGTTGATGAAAAAGAGTTGCTGAAAAAGGCCGCACAAGAAGGGATTGAACTGCCGGAGTTTTTAAGCGAGTTTATACCGGCGCAGAATTGGCTTACCGCCAATGTCATCAAATTTCCGCCGCTTGAAACTAAAGATTTTTTTATTTACGGCACACATGAGGACAATCCGCCCGCAACTTCAAAACATCAGCTTAAAATCTATGCCGCAACCGCTTTCGGTTCCGGACAGCACCAAACAACCCGTTTGTGCTTGCAATTATTGAGCCTGTTAAACCGCCGCGGCTTTCGCGGGGTTAATGTCTTGGATATGGGCTGCGGTTCGGGAATTTTGGGGCTGTGCGCATTGGAGCTGTGGAAAAATGCCGTTGTTATGGGGGTTGATATTGACAGCGAGGCGGTTGCCGTGAGTTTGGAAAATGCCAAATCCAACCGCTTGGAAAAACGTTTTTATGCCGTTGAAAGCGAAGGTTTTGCCAATCCGCAAATAAAATCGCGCCGTCCCTACGGAATGATTTTTGCCAATATTTTGGCAAGACCGCTGATTGACATGGCGCAAGACATTTCCTATTACCTCGTCCGCGGCGGCTATGCGATTTTATCGGGATTTACCGATGAACAAAGCGAGTGGGTAACAACAGCTTACAAAGAACAGGGATTTCGCCTGATAAAAAGCGTTGCCGATGAAAACTGGCGCGCGGTCTTGTTGGAGAAAATAAAATGAGTTTGCAAGAAATCCGGCAAAATATGAAAGCGGATGCGTTGATTATTTTCCGCACCAATCACTTTTTGGGGCAGGATATTTTGGATTCCGAAAACAAAATCTTGGAATTGACCGGTTTCAGCGGCTCGGCGGGAACGCTTATTATTACCCGCAGTCATGCCTTTTTGTTTGTGGATGGAAGGTATGAAATCCAAGCCCGCCTGCAAACCGATTCGCAACAGATAAGCGTAGTGCTGTGTGATGCTCAAATTAACCCTGTTTCGTGGCTTAAAACACATTTCCGCGAGGGCGTTATTGCCTACAATCCATGGCAAATCTCCGCAACTTATTTAAAAAAACTTTCGCAAAGTCTGCCGCAAGCCCGCTTGGTTGCCATCAGCAATTTTGTTGCAACACCGCCCGCAAAGGTTTTTGCTCATGAGTTGAAATATTGCGGTGTTCCCATGGCGCAAAAAATTGCCGCTTTAGTTGAAGAAATCAATAAAAAAAATGCCGATATGGCTCTGGTCTGCGCGGCAGACAGTGTTTCATGGCTTGCCAACATCCGCTCATCCGCCCTCCCCGAAACACCGATTGTGCGTGCCTATGCGCTGGTTGATAAACAAGGAAAAATCACCCTTTGCGGCGACAATCTCGAGTTTGATGAAGATTGCAATTTTGAGTGCCGCCCGATTGCCGAAATAAAAGATATTTTAATTAACCGCAGAATAAAAAAAATCATTGCCGATATGAAAACGACACCGGAGGCAATATGTGAAATATGCCGTAAATCAGGGGTTGAAATCATTTTTGGAGATGATTCCTGTATTAAAGCCAAAGCCATCAAAAATCCGGTTGAAATCAATGGGATGATAAACGCCCATATCCGCGATGGCGTTGCTGTGTGCAAGTTTTTGAGATGGTTTGAAAAAAATTATCGCGGCAAAAGCGAATTTGAGATTGCCGAAAAAGCGGCATATTTCCGCCGCGAGCAGCCGCTTTTTTTCTCTTTGAGCTTTGCAACCATTGCCGCGAGTGCGGAAAACGCCGCAATTATTCATTACCAACCCGAAAAAGACAACAGCAAAATCATTGCCGATAATTCTCTTATGCTTATTGACAGCGGCGCGCAATATTTTGACGGCACCACCGACATAACCCGAACTGTTGCTGCAGGCACGCCTGCAAAAGAGCAAAAACAAAAATTCTCTCTTGTGTTGAAAGCTTTTATTGCTTTGATTTCACAAGATTTTCCCGAAAACACCTCCGGAACAAGGCTGGATGCAATCTGCCGCAGTGTTTTATGGCGGCACGGACTTGATTATAAACACGGTACCGGTCATGGAGTGGGCAGCTTTTTAAACGTCCACGAAGGGCCGCAGAATTTGGGAGCCTCCGGCAATGATTACCCCCTGCGGCCCGGTATGGTTGTTTCAATTGAGCCGGGGTATTATCAGGAAAATGCTTTCGGTATCAGAATCGAAAACTTGGTTTATGTTACAAAATCCTCGCACTCCGGTTTCTTGTCATTTGCCCCCCTAACCCTTGTACCTATTGATTTAAGGATGATTGATAAATATCTTCTTGACAGAGGAGAGATAGATTGGCTTAACTCCTACCATCAAAAAGTATATCAAACTTTATCCCTGCTTCTTGATGAAGATGAGCTTAAATGGTTGGAGAAAGCCTGCTCCCCGTTATAGGAGAGAAAAAAATGAAAAAATATATTTTAGCGGCTTTATCGGTTATGCTGCCGAGTACTTTATGCGCCCAGCTTCCGCAGTATCAGGGAGCTTATAATCCCAATCAGACTTTGGAAGAGTATTTTCAAGCCGAGAATCAGAACTATGATAAATCAATTATTTATGTTTTTTACAGCAATAATTATTGTTACGGCTGCCCAGAGGCGATGACTATGCTTGAAAAGCTCTACGATGAAGAATTTTCATCATTATACAGTTTTTTTATGATTGACTACCAAAATGATGATGAATACAATTTTATCGCTACTTATGATTTGCACCTTCCCTTGGAAGTGGTAATGGTCAAAATTGAGGACGGCGAAGCTTTAGGCTATGAAAAAATCGAGAATCTGCAAGACAGAATTTCCGATTCGGTTTCGTTTAATGATTATGTACGCAACCGAATCAATAATTTTTTGGGGCAAAACGGTTAAGATTATTGACATTTTTTGCAAATATTTTATAACCCTATTTATTTTTTAAAGGGTGATAAAATGCAGAATATGACTTCCGGACGACCGTTAAGTCTGATTGTAAAATTTGCTGTTCCGCTTTTAATAAGCAACTTCTTTCAGCAGCTCTACAGCATTTCCGACATTTTACTGGTCGGAAGACTTGTCGGTGTTAAGGCTTTGGCGGCAGTCGGAGCCTGTGCGCCGCTGTTCTTTTTTCTGGTGGTGGTCAGTATCGGTTTTACCAACGGATTAACGGTGATTACGGCACAAAGCTTCGGAGCCAAAAATTTTGTTTTAATGAAAAAATCGGTTGCCGTTGCGGTGATTTTGAGTTTGAGTTTTACCGCCGTATTCAGTCTGGTAATGTTTTTTTTAATGGACGACATTCTCAACATTATGAACGTTCCGCAAGATATTTTCAATGAAACAAAATCTTTTATGAATATTATCTGCGCCGGAGTGATAATGATTGTTGCTTTCAACCTGATGTCGGGATTTATGAGGGCATTGGGCGACAGTAAAACTCCGCTTTATTTTCTGATTTTTACAACCATTATCAATATCGGACTTAATATCATCTTTATTTACTTTCTCAATATGGGAGTAAAAGGCTCGGCACTGGGAACCGTGGTGGCGATGAGTATTGCAAGCCTGTGTTGCTTTATGTATATGCGAAAAAAATTCGCACTGCTTTTTCCGCACGGTAATCAATGGCGCATAAGTTCCAAAATGTGCCGCTCGCACTTGGCGATAGCTATTCCGATGGCTATACAGTTTTCAATTATCGCGTTGTCTGCCGCCGTATCGCAGACAATATGCAACAATTTCGGCTATGCCACTATTGCCGCCATGACCGCTGCTATGCGGATTGAACAGCTTGCCGCTCAACCGATGGTGTCTTTCGGCGTGGCTATGTCAACATACGTTGCCCAGAATTACGGGGCAAGAAGAATCGCGCGAATCCGCCGCGGTGTCTTTGAGTGTTCTTTGGTTTCTTTGGGGTTAAGCATTGTCTTGGCAATCGCCGTTTTTGCCTTCGGAAGAAAAGCCGCCGGCATATTCGTTCCCGATAACGAACCGCAGATAACATCGGAAGTAATTGATATGGCGGTTACATATTTGAATATAACCATCGTTTTTTATTTCTTCTTGGGGCAGATTTTTATTTTCCGCAACTCCTGTCAAGGTATGGGTAATTCCGTAATTCCGATGATTTCAAGCTCGGTTGAATTGATAATGCGGGTGTTTGCCGCCATTTATTTGACATCAATGTTCGGTTACACCGGATTATGCTATGCCAGCCCCTTGGCGTGGATAGGCGGAGCCGCCGTGGTCAGTTTCGGATATTTTAGCACCATCCGCAAAATAAACAGAAATCTGCAAGGCAACAGAGAGAGGGCTTTTAATCCCGATATAGACATTTATAAACAAAAATTGTGAATTTTGAAGAAAAATATTGAGATTTATTAAAAAAGTGTTTATATTGTGGTCAGCGTTAATCAAAAAGATGGGGATAAAAATGAAAAAATTGCTTATGTTAGTGGGTGCTACACTGTCAGTTGCAGCTTGCGCTCATGATTATGATTGCGGTCAACCGGCAGAAGAGCCTTGCCCTTGCGAACAGGCTGTTGCTCCTGCTCCGGTTCCGGCTCCGCAACCTTGCTACGAATGCGCCCGTGCGCCGCAGGCTCCTTGCCAAGGTGAAGTTCGCACCGTTCGTGAACCGGTAGAAGTTGTTTACAAACGCACAACCTATGGTACTGTTTATGAACCGAGACATTTTGAAAACGTTGCTTATGAGAGACAATCCGTAAATGGTGCGGCATACTCTCAAGCCGTTGTTGAACAGACCGCCGCTGTGTCCGAACAGGAATATGTCGTTCAGACCCAAACACAGCCGGTTGCTCCGAGCAAAAAATATACCGCTCCGGTAGTTATTGTTCCGGTTCAATAAGAAGCTTATACAATAAAAAAAAAGAGCCGCTTTCCGGCTCTTTTTTTTTATGCGCTTATCCTCAACACTCCCATCTATCATGCCTTATTAAAACCAAAACCCCGCTTGTCAAACTTGGGGTGGCATCTATTTTTTTGAGGTCCTTTAATGGAGTTCAGGACGACAAAATGGTGTTTAGCCTTACTCTCCCATGTCATGCTGAACTTGTTTCAGCATCTTTTTTTAGAGATCCTGAAACGAGTTCAGGATGACAAAAATGGTGTGCAGCCCTACTTTCCCTTGTCGTCCGAACTTGTTTCGGCATCTATTTTTTAGAGATCCTGAAACGAGTTCAGGATGACAAAAATGGTGTGCAGCCCTACTATCCCTTGCCATTCCGAACTTGGTTTGGCATCTATTTTTGAGGTTACTCTCTCCCCGTCCCCCCTCCGAGCGAGGGACGAGCGAGGTCACGGGGTCTTATGCCCCTTCTTCCTCGTCACCCCTCGAACAGCGCGGTTGCGCTGTGCGTCATGGGGTCTCCCGACCACAAGGAACGGAGCGTAAATTTCGGGGGATGCCTTGACGAAAGTAACCATACGGTTGCTTTCGAGGCATGACGGCGGGAGGGAGGCAAAAAAGGAAGAAGCAAAAAGTGCAAAATTTTGCTTTACATTAAAGATTTTTTATGCTAGGGTTGATTTGAAGTGAATGAAAAGTCACTTTGGGGTCTCTAAGCCTCTTTTCAGGTGTCCAAACAAGACATAAAATTGCTTCTAACCGTATTATGGTTGGAAGGTGTGGAAATAAGGTATGATCCAAATACCACACACTGTTCCTGAAAACAGTTTAGAGCTTCCAACCACCTCGTCTGCTTGTCGGGGTGGTTTTCTTTGTTAACAATAGATAAGGAAGTTTTTAAGATGAAAAATTATATTTTAATGCTCGGTATTGCCGCGGTGTCCATAGGCTCATATTGCGCCTACGCGGGCAACTCGGCAACAATGACCGTTACCGCCACAATTACTCACGATGTGAGCTTGAGTGTTACTCAAGATTTAGACCTTGGCACAATTACCATTAACCCCGCTTATACGAAAAATGATACAGATTGGGGTTACAGCGAATCCGGAGTAATTATGTATAGTGAAGAACAGGCTACTGTTTCGGCATCCAATGCAACAGTCGGCACTTTTACGGCTAATATTCCCAATCCATCTGCTTGCAATGGTTTAGCCGCTTCCTGCGGAGGATTACAAGTTAAGGGAGATCAAAATAACAATCTTTTCGCTCTCTTTGGCGGAAGTGACGACACCAATGGCTGCAACTTTAATATTGGATATAGCGGAAGTGGAAACAATTTTGTGGTGTATCCTTGGGATTGTTGGATAGAGGACGTTTCCAAAGTTACCACCGGAACGCATACCCGCGCGTTAACTATTTCCTATACAGCGGGCTGATACACAAAAAGCGGACTTTTATAAAAATAAAAGTCCGCTTTGGTTTATAATTTAAGCTTTAGTTAGAAGCCCATACCTCCGGGTCCCATAGCCGAGGGGTTGCCTTCACCGCAACCGCATCCGCAATGGCATTCTTTCTTCGGGGCTTCGGTTACCATTGATTCGGTTGTAATCAGCAAACCGCCGACCGAAGCAGCATCTTGCAAGGCTGTGCGGACGACCTTGGTCGGGTCAATAATACCTGATTTTACCATATCAACATATTCGCCGCTTTGTGCATTGTAACCAAAATTGGTATCTTTACTTTCCAAAATTTTTCCGGCAACAACCGCACCGTCAACACCGGCGTTTTCGGCAATTTGACGAAGCGGAGCCGCAATAGCTTTGCGGATAATATCAACACCGACTTTTTGGTCTTGGTTTTCAGGGTTGACTTTGTCAAGAGCGCGGGTAGCATACAGCAAAGCCACACCGCCTCCGGCAACTACGCCTTCCTTAACCGCGGCACGGGTTGCGTGCAAAGCATCATCAATGCGGTCTTTCTTTTCTTTAACTTCAACTTCGGAAGAGCCGCCGACTTTAATAACCGCAACACCGCCGGAAAGTTTTGCCAAACGTTCCTGCAATTTTTCGCGGTCATAGTCAGAAGATGTGTCTTCGATTTGCTTTCTGATTTGCTCAACACGAGCTTTAATTAAATCTTTAACGCCGTCGCCGTCAATAACAGTAGTATCATCTTTGGTGATTTCAACTTTTTTGGCGGTACCTAACATATCCAAAGTAACATTTTCGAGCTTCATTCCCAAGTCTTCGGAAATAACCTGTCCGCCGGTTAAAATGGCAATATCTTCAAGCATGGCTTTTCTTCTGTCACCAAATCCCGGAGCTTTAACGGCACAAACCTTTAAGCCTCCGCGGATACGGTTGACAACCAAAGTTGCCAAAGCTTCGCCTTCAATATCTTCAGCAACAATCAACAACGGACGGGCTGATTGAACAACAGCTTCCAAGACCGGAACCAACGGCTGGAGGTTGCTTAATTTTTTATCATAAAGCAAAATGTAGGGAGCATCATACTCACAATTCATTTTTTCGGGATTGGTTACAAAATAAGGTGACAAATACCCTCTGTCAAACTGCATACCCTCAACAACTTCCAATTCTGTTTCCAAGCCTTTGGCATCTTCAACGGTAATAACACCCTCATTACCGACTTTTTCCATAGCCTGCGCCAGATATTCACCGATTGTTTTGTCGCCGTTAGCAGAGATTGTGCCTACTTGGGCAATTTCTTGTGAAGTTTTAATCGGTTTGGAACGAGATTTTACATCTTCCACAACCGCATCAACTGCCATATCAATACCGCGTTTTAAGTCCATCGGGTTCATACCGGCGGCAACGGCCTTGCAGCCCTCTTTAATGATGGCTTCCGCCAAAACGGTTGCGGTAGTGGTGCCGTCACCGGCTTTGTCAGCGGTTTTTTGGGCAACTTCTTTAACGAGCTGTGCGCCCATATTTTCAAATTTATCAGCCAACTCAATTTCTTTGGCAACCGAAACACCGTCTTTGGTAATTTTCGGTGCGCCGTAAGATTTATCCAAAATAACATTGCGCCCTTTCGGTCCCAAGGTAACTTTTACGGTTTTTGCCAAAGTTGTAACGCCGTTTAACATTCTAGAGCGAGCGTCGTTTCCAAATTTAATATCTTTAACAGCCATGGTTTTTTCCTTTTTTATTACTCAACAATACCTAATAAATCAGACTCTTTTACAATCAGTCTTTCTTCACCGTTAATTTTAATTTCCGTGCCGCCCCATTTGGCAAACAAAACGTGATCACCGGGTTTGACTGTCATCGGGATAATTTTACCGTCCTCGGTTCTGGCTCCGGTACCGACTGCCTCTATAATTCCTTCTGAAGGTTTTTCTTTGGCAGTGTCGGGAATAATGATTCCTCCGGCGGTCTTGTTAACTTCTTCAAGTCTCTTGATGAGGACTCGATCATATAAAGGTCTTACATTCATAGTTAAACTCCTAATAAAATTTGCCTGTCCATTAGTTAGTGATTATTTTTTTCAAAGTCAAGTTTTTGCACATTAAAATAACAATTTTTTGTAAATTTTATAAAAAAAGCTTGACTTAAAGCATACTCTAAAACTTAAAATACTCCTGAAAATAAGGAGGATTTGAAATGACAATGTGGATTATCATAATGTGGAGTGCGCTTTGTTTAACCGCTGCCGCTCTTGTTTATGTAAGCACGCGGGTTTGCCGCTTTAAGCAAATTAAAAAGATTACCGAAGAAAATGAAAAAAAGAAAGCTCTTATCGGCGGGGGCATCGTTCTGGGTGCTTTTCTGATTATCGGATTTTTAATCAACTTTATGAACGCTATTGTCTGTGTGGTTTATTTTGCGCTGATTTGGCTGATATGCGATTTTATTTTTATGATAATTGAAAAAATCCGCAAAGTCTGTTTTTCCCGCTATTATTCGGGGGGATTGGCTCTTATTATAAGTATCGCCGCGCTTTGCTTTGGCTGGTATAACGACCATCACGTTTGGAAAACGGAATACAATTTAACCACAACCAAAAACATTGAACCCTTAAAAATTGCCTTAATTGCCGATTCGCATTTGGGAACAACCTTTGATGCCGAAGGCTTCAAGGCGCATTTGGCAGAAATTAAAAAACAAAATCCCGATATGTTGATTATCGCCGGCGATTTTGTGGATGACGGTACGACAAGAGAAGAGATGTTTAAGGCTGCCGATGCCTTAAAAGAAATGAAAAATGTTTATTTCGTATTCGGCAATCATGATAACGGTTATTATGGTCCCGAATACCGCGGTTTCAGCGGAATGGATTTGATTTGGGCATTGGAACAAAACAATGTTAAAGTTCTGCTTGATGAGGAAAAGGAAAAAAACGGTATATATATCATCGGCAGAAAAGATTTTTCATTTGAAAAAGAGTTGGGAGGACATCGCAAGTCAATGCAGGAGCTGACCGCCGAGCTGGATAAAAATAAATATATGATTGTTGCCGATCATCAACCCGCAGATTATGATAATCAAGCTCAATCGGGAGTGGATTTAGTGGTGTCGGGACATACTCACGGCGGACAGCTTTTCCCGTTTAATCAGGTGGGAAAATGGATCGGTGCCAACGATAGAATTTACGGACATGAGAGAAGAAAAGCAACCGATTTTATCGTCACGTCCGGCATTTCCGATTGGGCAATAAAATTCAAAACCGGTACCAAATCCGAATATGTAATTATCAATATTCGTAAGGAAGAATAACTTAAAAAAGAAGTTTTAATTCTCTTGTCCGTTCTTTTTCCTTGCGGTATTTTATATACTTTTACTCTAATGTCGTGAAAGCCCCGTTTCCCCTCGCACGGGGCTTTTGCTCTGTATCAGTGCTTAAAAAAAGCAAAAAACAGAAACGGGAAAAGGCAAAATGCAGGCTTTATTTTTCGCGATAGCCTAAAGTTTGAATAATACGAGCTTTGAGATGGTTTTGCGCAACCTCGTAAGTAAAAGTACTTTGACCTTCGGTAATTCTCAAGTGTTCCATTTTTTCAAAGTGATTCATTTTGCGGTATTTTTGTTTGCTTAACACCGTATATGTTTTGTGGTATTCGGACGGTATGCGCTCAAAAACCTCCGCTTCGCGTTTGGAAATAAACTGCCAGAAATTATAACCTTTAATATTAAAAAATTTCTTCATCAATGCTTGGTGTTTCGGGAGATTTTCCATAACTCCGGTATAGGGTGCGTCTTTTAATATATACAGTGTTCGGGAGTGGTTGTTTCGGGCATACATCAAAAATTTGTCTTTCATCCACGCATCAAACACCGTGTTGGCAATAACTTCCTGTTCAGCACGCGAAATCCGTCCCGACCGCGGAGTTATTTGACCGGACTCAATCATACCGCGGTAAACCGCGAAACGCTTTGTAATATAAGAAATATCGTTGCCGTGGGCAATAAAGTTTTCACGCTGTTTCAGGCACTGGGCAATATTGGCGGATATTTCATCCAAACAACATTCGGCAAACTTCACGGAATAGCTGTTCCAGTTATGGGCTCCGGCCAAATTGTTGTAGTAGTGCTGCATTTCATGCGCTTTGGTGCAGTTATGACTGTCATTGTAAATATCCAAAACACTCTGCAGTTTGGGATTATCGGCAATAAATTCCCGCAGAACCAGCATATTATAACTGTATTTGCCCATTGAGGGAAGATTGGGCAGACTGTCTGCCGCACCGAGTTTATAGATAATTGAAGAATCGTTTTTATGCCGAAAATTGTTGTATTTATAGCGGGCATAGACCGTATCGATTCTTTCTTGTAACTTTATTTTGCTATAATGGGAATGGGTAAGACTGTCTTTAATATCAACATTGCAAAGACTGTCAACATTATGTTTTTGCCCATTTTCGTCGATAAAAAACCAACCGCTTGAGGTGTATGACATGTTGTTATAAAAATCCTGCATAGACATCTTTTGTTTATTGACGGTTACCATGGTTTTATTAAATTCAGGAGCATTTTTCTCGGCAACGTTGCGCAAAACCGCATACCCCGAAACCCCGAGCAACAAAAATCCCCCATATACTCCGACTTTTTTAAGCCATTTTTTTGCCATTATGCAATCCTTTCCCAAACAAGAAAATTATACACGATAAATTCGCATTTGCCAAGCAAAATTTTGGGGCATAAAAAGAAAAATTTAATGATAACATTCAACCCCGAAAAAGCTTCGGGGTTGATATGTTTTTATCCTACTTTCATTGCGGCGCGTTTGCGGGCAATCGGATCCAAAATGCGCTTGCGCAGGCGTATGGTTTTTGGTGTTACTTCCAAAAGTTCATCATCCTGAATATACGACAAACCCTCTTCCAAGCTTATGCGGCGCGGAGGTGTTAAGCTTATTGCTTCATCTTTTCCGGCGGCGCGGATATTGGTTAATTGCTTGGAGCGGCAGGGGTTTATTTCCAAATCGTTGGGTTTGGTATGTTCACCGATAATCATTCCGACGTAAACCGGAACATTGGGATCAATAAACATCGGTCCTCTGTCTTCAAGTTTCCATAAAGAGTAAGCGATTGCCGTACCGTTTTCGCTGGAAATTAAAACGCCGTTTCTGCGTCCTTCAATCTCACCTTTATACGGTTCGTAATCATAAAAACTGCGGTTCATAACACCTGTTCCGTGGGTATCGGTCAAAAACTCGGAGTGGTACCCGATTAAACCTCTGGTCGGGGCGTGGAAAATAAGACGGACTTTTCCGCCTGCCTGTGAAGGTATCATCTCAATCAACTCGGCGCGGCGCAACCCCATTTTTTCAACGACGGTTCCCGAATAATCCTCATCAACATCAACCACAACTTCATCAATCGGCTCTAAAAGCGTGCCGTTTTCATCTTTTTGAAAAACCACGCGCGGACGGGAAATAGAGAGTTCAAAACCCTCTCGGCGCATTGTTTCAATCAAAACACCCAGCTGTAATTCTCCGCGTCCGGCAACCTCAAAGGCATCCGAATTGGGTGTAGAGGATATTTTCAAAGCGATATTTCCTTCCGCCTCTTTTTGCAGACGCTCGGCAATAACGCGCGAAGTAACTTTATCCCCTTCACGTCCGGCTAAAGGCGAATCGTTGACGGCAAAAGTCATCACCAAAGTCGGAGGATCAATCGGCTGTGCTTCTATTGCCTCTGTTACCTCAAAGGAGCATAATGTGTCGGCAACCGTACCTTTGGCAACGCCTGCAATCGCAACAATATCTCCGGCAAAAGCCTCATCCAAGCTCTGGCGTGTCAAACCACGATAAGCCATAATCTTGGTAACACGGAAACGTTCAACTTCTTTGTTGCCGCGGGTTAAGACTTTGATGGTATCACCGGCTTTAACGCTTCCGGAGTGGATTTTTCCGGTCAACATTCTGCCGATAAATTTATCAGCTTCCAAAGTGGTGGCAAGCATGGAAAAAGGCTCATCGGGATAGCAGACAGGAGTGGGAACTTTAGCAAGGATAAGGTCAAACAAAACGCTTAAATCTTTCTTTTCATCGCTTAAATCATTAACTGCCCAGCCGTTTCTGCCCGAGGCATATAAAACCGGAAAATCAAGCTGTTCATCGGAAGCATTGAGGCTTACAAATAAATCAAAAATTTCATTTAAAACCTCATCAACTCTGGCATCGGGCTTGTCGGCTTTGTTGATAACGACAATCGGTTTTAAGCCGACTTTCAAGGCTTTGCCCAAAACAAACTTGGTTTGCGGCATCGGACCTTCCGAGCTGTCAACCAGCAGAATAACGCCGTCAACCATAGAAAGAATACGTTCAACCTCGCCGCCGAAATCGGCGTGTCCGGGGGTGTCAACAATATTGATACGCACGCCCTTCCATTCAACCGAAGTGCATTTGGAAAGGATGGTGATTCCTCTTTCTCTTTCTAATTCGTTTGAATCCATAACGCAGGTTTCAACTTTTTGATTATCGCGGAAAGTCCCGCTTTGTTTTAAGAGCCCGTCCACGAGAGTAGTTTTGCCGTGGTCAACGTGGGCGATAATGGCTATATTTCGCAGTTCCATTGTTTTTATTCCAAATTCCAATCTGTTGTTTTAGGCGCATAAATAGCATAAGTTCAGCATTTTGCAAGCAAAAAATTACAGTTTTGTTCTAAAAAAAGAGTTTTTTCGCTTTACAATAAGAAAATTTTATGATAGCTTGAATTTGAAGTGAGCGAAAAGCCACTTTGAGGTCTAGAAGCCTCATGATTACCGTTTGTATCAAAACGTAAATTGGTGTATCCGACTTTTATGGTTGGAAGGTAAGAAAATAAGATTTATCAAATACCTTACACTACAGTAATCAGTAGTTTCTAGCTTCCAACCACCTCGCGGAGATTCACTCCGACAGGTGGTTTTCTTTTAAGAAACTATAAAAGGAAGTTTAGATGATGAAAAATTATATTTTATTACTTGGCGTTGCAACAGTCGCACTTGGTTCATATTGCGCATACGCCGGAAACTCCGCCACAATGACCGTTACGGCAACGATTGCCCACGATGTCAGTTTAACGGTTACCCATGATCTAGAGCTTGGCACTATTACCATCAATCCGGCTTATACAGGAAATGATACATATTGGACTTATAGCACATCGGGTATAATCAGTTATACGAGCGGAAAAGCTCTTGTTTCCGCTCCTAATGCCACAATCGGCACATTTACCGCCAATGTTCCTGATCCTTCAAATCATGGAAATATATTTGACTACACGGCTGAAATGTCTCTGGGAGGAAAAAATTATTGTTCTTTTGGGGTATTCCATATCAGCGGAAATACTTTCGTAATTTATCCCGATGAATGCGGCATAGAGGACATGTCTGCTCTCACTGCCGGCACATATTCCGTTCCTATAAATATTTCCTATATACCATCGTAAAAAAACAGCGGAAGTTTGAAACTTCCGCTTTTTTATGAAAAAAATCGGTAAGTTAATTGAATCTTTAATATTTTTATGTAAACTTGGCTAAAAATTGTGATTTTGACAGAATTGAATAGGGGAAAAAATGGATACGCAATCTTTAGCCGAAGTCGTTGACGGCAGCTCAATGTCAATGTGGAATATGGTATGGAGTTCCGATACCGTCACCAAAGCCGTAATGATAGGTTTGGTCTTGGCCTCCGTTTGGTCATGGGCAATTATTATTGACAAAATCAAAACATTGCGCGATGTTAAGCAACGTTCCCGCAGCTTTGAGTCCAAATTTTGGTCGGGCGGCTCACTTGATAAGCTTTATGACAGCATAGGTACACGTCCCGCCGATCCGATGTCGGCAATGTTTGTCGCCGCCATGCGGGAGTGGAAGCGCACCAATATTATGAAATCCAAAACCGACCGCGGTCTGCGCGGTGTTTCCTTGCAACAGCGTATTGAAAAAGCCATGGCCGTTTCCATGGATAAAGAAATTGAAGGTCTTGACACCCGTATGGGCTTTTTGGCTTCCACCGGTTCGGTTGCCCCCTTGGTAGGATTGTTCGGCACCGTATGGGGAATTATCAACAGTTTCAACGCTATTGCCGCCACACAGAGCAATTCTTTGGCAGCGATTGCCCCCGGTATTGCCGAGGCGTTGTTTACTACTGCATTCGGATTGATTGCGGCGATTCCGGCTGTTGTGGCGTATAACAAAATATCTTCCGATATTGACCGCTACGCCAACCGCTTGGAAAATTTTGCCACCGAGTTCTCAAGCATTCTGTCGCGCGAAATTGACGATACCGCAATCCGTGCGGATATGGCAGGTGAATAATGGTTAAAAGTTTGCAAAATAAAACACGTTCATCCGGACGGTTAAGCCGCCGCAATGCCGAAATCAACATTACCAATCTGATGGATGTAATGATGGTTTTGTTGGTGGTGTTTATGGTTGCCGCGCCGTTGATGACTTCGGGCATTGCTCTTGATTTGCCCAAAGTCGGCGGCAAAAACTTGACCGGAAAAGAAACAAGCCTTAATATCAGTGTTGATGAACAAGGTTATTATTACATCGGTAAAGAAGAAATTCCCGCTGATGAGATTATTGCCAAAGTCAAAGCCGTACGCGATGCCAATCCGGAGATAAGCGTTATTATCTCCGGCGATACCGATGCCCATTACGGCAGAGTTTTGGGATTGATGGCGTTGTTGAAAAATGCCGGATTTGAAAAAGTGGGATTAAAAACCGATCCCGCCCCTAATCAAAACACTCAAACAAAGAAGTAAAAAACCGTGAAAAAGTCGTCTTTATACCAGTCACTTGCCCTGCATGGAATCGTCATTTTCTTAATGGCGGTTGATTTGCCGTTTTTCCGGCATAAAGATATGACTTTGGATCAAGTCCCGATTATTATTGATTTGGAAGATGTCAAAATATCGGAATTGACCAACCTCCCCGCTAAAGCAGAATTTGCCGAAGAAGATACCCCCGCGACCAAAACCAAACAAGAGGAGCCGCGCGCCAAAGATAATGCTCCGGTTGAACCCGTAAAACCGCAGGAAAAGGCGGATATAAAAGAGGAAACTCCGGCTGAAGATGAAACGCCGCAAGAACCTAAACAGGATTTTGTTGTGCCGCCGCAACCCTCCAAGCCCAAGCTTCCGGATAAAAAACCGGAACCCAAACGCCCAACTCCTCCTGTTCAGCCCAAAAAACCAACGCCGCCCAAACCGGTGCAGCAAAAGCAATCCCCAAAAAGCAAACCTGTTGCCGATAATCCCTTAAAAGATTTGCTGGCATCGGTTGACAGTCTTGAAAAGAAGATAGGCGAAAGGGATTCTAACGCTACTATCAAAAAAACAACCCAAGTCAATAATATGGGTATTGAAGGCGGAACAGGCGGCTCTTATTTCAGCGATTTATCCATATCCGAGGCCGATGCGATTGCCGCAAGACTGCGGGCTTGCTGGAATTTGGACCCCGGAGCAATGGGAATCGAAGATATGATAATTGAAATCCGTGCATATTTAAATAAAGACGGCACGGTGCGTGATGTTGATATACTGGATAAATCAAGATACAGCCGCGATACGCATTTCCGTTCGGTTGCCGATTCGGCAAAGCGTGCCGTGTTTATCTGCCAGCCTTATAATATTTTGGCGCAGAAATATCCGCAAAAATACGACCTGTGGAAGACTATGCTTTTGCGGTTTAATCCTATCAATCACAGCGTAAACTGATTTTAAGGAGAACTCCGTTGTCCGATATTAAAAAACTTGATTTGAAAAGGCTTTTCTTGAACACCTTCCGTTATACAAAACGGCACGCCCATGAATCGGCTTTATTCTCAATCATCAATGCAATTTTTATGATTATCGGATTTAAGATATGCGGATGGCAGGACAAGTTTTTTTTAATATGGCTTATTCCTTACTATATTTTTTGGTATGCTTTTTTCCGTTTTTATTTTGAGCGTAAACCCTACATTTTGAATTCCAAAATATTCGGCACACTTTTGCCCTCGGTGCAGATGTTTTTTCTGCTTTTGGTAATTGCCACCGTTTTAAGTGTGTTGCCGATTGTAATTCCTTTTATCAGCGGCAACGAAATATGGGTGGAAAACTATTTGGAAGAGTTGCAGAAATACGAAGACTCTTCAATGCTCAATTTGGCAGTGATTCCGGTCTTGATTCTGGCGGCACCTTTTATATTTTTCCGCCCGATGATGGCATGGATTGCATCAGTCATCGGCAGAAGCGCAAAACTCTCCACTGCTTTTGCCCGCACCAAAGGCAATTATTGGGAATTTCTGCTCTTGAGTGTGATTTTTAACCTTTCATTTATGGGACTTGATTGGGCTGATAAGATCTTTAATTTAGACGGTTGGTTGGTTATATCATTGGTATCCCCGCTGACTGTATTTACAAATATAATGTTGGCCAAGACTTATGAATATTTCTTTTTGGAGATTGAAAGATGATAAAAAAAGCTCTGCTTACGGCGACTTTTTTATTGAGTCTGTGGAACATTTTTTATATCGGAATCTTAATTGACAGCCTGACGGAAGAATATTTTTTTGATAAATTTTTCCACTGGGGATACCCGCAATGGGGAAAGCTTTATTCTTCGCCGCGCTTTTTTGTGATGGTTAACGGATTATATATTATCCCGCTTATTTTTGCTCAAACCGCAGTTTATTTTTTACGCCGCAATCCCGTAAAAGCCGTGATTGTCGCCTCGTTTATAAGCGTGCTTTCTTTTTTAAATCTTTATGTGCCGGAATATACTCGCCAATCATATTTTACAACCGCACAAAGACTATACGGTGACAGCAGAATACCGGAGGGAATATGGTTGATGTATCCCTATAATCTGGAAAGATTTGAAGACCAGTCTTTTCTTTCCAAAATTAAAGGTTGGTGGGGGCGCGGCGATTGGCCGGGCGGATACGCTTTGTGGGGTGATTATCGGATTTGGATTACTCCGGCACCTGAAACCGATGATTACGGCCGTCGGGGCTTGGTTATTCACGGCGGAACCAAAGACGGCACTCCTTGGGGTATAAATATCGGAGATGAAACAATCGACGTGGCAATAAATTTGCGGCAGTCCCGCGAACCTTTGGAGATAGAAGTTAATTACTCCGAAACAAGATGAAACAAATTGATTATTTCTGCTAAAAAAAATAAGGAGAGGGAGTTCCTCTCCTTGTCTGTTTTTTGATGTTTTTATTCGAGATTATAAGATATAGTCAAAGTGCCGGTGTGCAAGCCTGTGGAAATTGATGAAAATGCCCCGCCTGACATATAACAGGCAAAAGGAAACACTGTAAAACGATTAGAAGTTTCGTTATATAGTATTGTAAAACGGCATCCGCTTTCACTGCCCAAAAGATTGTAAATCCAGTTGGAATTATGGTTTCCCACAATACTCAAGCCTGCGCAATTATGAGATGCTTCCGTCCCATTGCAATCAGTCGGATTCAAAACATCTGCCGTAAATACGCCTGCTTGAACATTATCCGCTCTGACAATACCTTTTCCGTTGGTCCATGTATGCACTCCTGAAGAGGCGTATCCCCAAGTTGTTTTCTCTGTTGCCGACGGATTTATATAGATTGTTCCCATATCTATATCAGAGGTTACATTTAAATTTGCATCCGCGGCGGAGGTTTTAAAGTTGCCTAAAGTTATTTCGTGGTCGATGGTGGTGGAGATTTCAAATGTTTCGGATACTGCGGCGGCGTTATAGACGGTATAAGTTAAGCTTGCTAATAGAAGAATTAAAAAAGTTTTGTTTATCATCGGACTTCCTTTTATGGTTTCTTGTATTAAAAGAAACCACCTTTTGGGTGAGAAACCCTAGAGGTGGCTGGAAGCTCAAAACTATCTAACATAATAGCTCTGCATATTCTTTATATTTTGCAGACTTCCAGCCATAAAACCGGACAAACTAAATCACGTTTTAGTATAAACGATGTTAGAGAGGTTTTGAGACCTCAAAGCGGCTTTTCGCTCACTTCAATTTTTACCATAGCATAAAAAATATTTTATGTAAAGCAAAATTTTGCACTTTTTTCTTTTCCCTTTTTCCGTTCCTTCCTCCCTTCCGAGGTTATGCCCACTTATGTCTATCATGAGCAATCAAGCTGTCGTCCTAAACTCCCCAATTATCGTCCTGAACCACCAAGTTGTCATCCAGAACTCCCCCCTTGTCGTCCTGAACTTGTTTCAGGACCTCAAGATGCTGAAACAAGTTCAGCAAGACAAGCTGGGCAAAATGCCTCCCCTTTACGTCATGCCTCCACCGGCTTCACAGCCGGTGGTCAAGGCATCCCCTGAAACTTATGCCAAATGTTCATTATTTTTAATGATATAAAAAGCGGAGAGGATTTTTTATCCTCTCCGTTCGATTTACAATTACGGATTATAAGTAATCGTGATATTGCCGAAATCGTGATCACCATCACTTGGCGCACCTCCGGAATAGGTTAGGCTATAACCAATATCAAATTCATTCGGCCTACCTGTAGGTCCACAATTAAAATCATGAATCCGTAATGTGTCATGAGTAAGCTCACTCGGTGATATGGTAAATCCATCATAACCATCGGGAACGGTTGCTGTGAATAAGCCACTATAGGCAGTGCAGCCCTGCCCGTTTGCAATGTTATCCCCTGCAACACACCAAGTCTCACTTACACTTGTTACTGCCGGATTGACCACTGCCGAAATGGTAATATCTTCGGTAACAGATAGACTCACATCGTGGGCTATTGTGGCAGTAACGGTCATTGTTGCCGAGTTGCCGGCGTATGCGCAATAGCTGCCTATGGACACCGCAGCAATACCTAATAGTAAAATATATTTGTTCATAGTTAAACGTCCTTTTCATATTAAAATTTAAGATGAAAAGTTGCGTCCCTGAAATTCACGAGGCGCAACCGGATGTTCATAACTATAATTCGTAATAGTCCCGCATATTAAGCTTTGACAGCATATTCTGCGGGCATCCGGCTGCATAAAACCGAATTGTCGATTTATGTTTCGACACAAACAACGAATTAGAGGCTATGAAACCCCAAAGCGAGAATCACCCGCTTCAAGTTTAGGCTACCACATCATGCAATTTGAATCAAGCAAAATTTTACACTTTTTTCTTTTCCTTTGTTCCGTTCTCCCCTCTTTATGTACTGAACTCACCCCCAATTGTCGTCCTGAACAACCTAGCTGTCGTCCTAAACTCCCCTCTTGTCGTCCTGAACTTGTTTCAGGACCTCAAGATTTCAAAACAAGTTTGGCTCCCTTTCCTTTTTATGTCATCAATTGCCGGACTTGACCCGATTATCCATTCCCCTCACTGATGTCATCAATTGCCGTGCTTGACACGGCAATCCAGGTCTATAATTCAGCAAATTGTTTTACCTGGACGCCGCATCAAGTGCGGCGTGACATAGAAGGAGGAACGCCTCTTTACGTCATCGCTCGTTGCGGCTCACAGCCGCAACGTCAAGCGGTCCCCCTGAAATTTACGCGCATTGCCAATCATAATCGTCCCAGAGTCTTCAAAATTTTATAACGTTCAATTCTGCCCCGATTCTAAAGGTCTATCTTTTTTGCGGTATCCGAATTATGTTTAAAAAAGGTAACAAAAATGCCGTTTAAAAAAATAATCAGCAGAAAACAAAATATTTTGAACCTTTATCAAATTGATTTTTCAGCAATAAAATTTTTTTTATAAAAAAATGCAGTTTTTTTTAAAATTATACTTGATTTTTATTTTTTATGCTGTATTCTCTCCTCGTCATTACGCCGCTATAGCTCAGTGGTAGAGCACGTCATTGGTAATGACGGGGTCGTAAGTCCGATTCTTACTAGCGGCACCATTTGTTAATTTGAGCCGTTCGAAGCAGTTTGTCGAACGGCTTAGTTATTGAAAATACTACATTTTTTTTCATTAGTGAAAAAGTCCGATAATATTAATCTCAAAAAGTCGCGTTTTAGCGAAATTATCGGACTTTTCAGAATTTTTTCTGCATTTACAGTAACATCAATGATTTTTTCACAAATATCATCAATTTCGGTATCTGTTGCATTATACCGGTCCATTGTTTTTTGCAAAGCATCGCGTTTTTCGGAGATTTCGGCTTTCATTTC
>JAFUYI010000072.1 GCA_017470585.1 Alphaproteobacteria bacterium
ATGACCGTTACCGCCACAATTGCCCATGATGTGAGTTTGAGCGTTGATCATGATTTAAACATGGGAACCGTTACCGTTAATCCCGGTGCCGATTGGTCAGAGGGAGGAAATTTTGGTATAAACAGTGATGGCACTATACTCCTCAAAACCGGTAATATAATATCCGTAACCGGAGTTTCCATCGGTACTTTTACTGCTAATGTTCCCGATTCGTGCAAGGTTGATGGGATTGCAACAAGTAATACAGGCTCTGACCATCCCTGCTTCAGAACATCAGGTAGTATTGCTTTGGGAAACAGCACTGCTTATGAGCCTGATATTGTATATGATTCGGGAAATAAATTTAAATTTTATTATTTCTCTGTTTCTTGGGATGACGGAGTTATTCCGCAATCAGGAACATTTACTGAAGATATTGAGATTGAATATATCTTATAAATAAATCAAAACGGAGGGGAGTAAAAAATCCCCTCCGTTTGATAGAAATACCATATTTCTAAAACCTGAAGTCACGGGTACCGGTTTCGATAGATTGCAAATTTTTCTCACATATCTCACGGATTTTGTCGCTGCTGACTTTGGAAATTTCGCGTTTAATCAGCTCTTCACCAACTTTTTTGGTCTCGGGAGAAGCATAATCCATCAAAAATTCCTTTAAGGTCATCAAAGCGTTCGGATGGCAATAGTTCAAAATCTGCCGCGATTTGCAAAAGTCCATAAACCGGTCGCCGGTGCGTCCGGCACGATAGCAAGCCGTGCAGAAACTGGGAATATACCCGATTTCCATGAGCCATCTTACTACTTCGTCAAGCGTGCGTTTATCGCTGACATCAAACTGTTCCGATTCGTTTTCCTCTTCCGGCTCGGCATATCCGCCGACCGAGGTTTTTGAACCGCCGCTGATTTGGCTTATTCCGTAATGAATAACTTTTTCCCGACACTCTTTGCTTTCACGGGTTGAAATAATCATTCCGGTATAGGGTACGCAAACTCTGGTGCAGGCAATAATTTTGGCAAAAATCTCATCGCTGATGGAGTTATCAAAAGCATTCGGATCAATATCATCGGCGTGTTTAATCCGCGGGAAACTTATGGTGTGCGGACCGACCCCGAATTTTGCTTCCAAGTGTTCGGCGTGCATCAAAAGTCCGGCAAACTCATATTGATAGGTGGAAAGTCCGAATAAAACTCCTAACCCTACATCGTCAATTCCGCCCTCCATGGCTCTATCCATAGCCTCGGTATGGTATGCGTAATTATGCTTCGGTCCGGTCGGATGCAAGGACTCGTAGTTTTCCTTGTTATAGGTTTCTTGGAACAAAATATAAGTTCCAATTCCCGCTTCGTGAAGCTTGCGGTAATTTTCAACCGTGGTGGCGGCAATATTGACATTTACCCTTCTTATCGCACCGTTTTTATGTTTGATGCCGTAAATAGTTTTGATTGACTCCAAAACATATTCAATCGGGTTGTTAACCGGATCTTCGCCCAGCTCAATCGCCAACCGCTTATGCCCCATATCCTGCAGTGCAATAACTTCTTTGCGGATTTGCTCTTGTGTCATTTTAAGCCGCGGAATATGCTTATTTTTAGCGTGATAAGGGCAATAAGTACAGCCATTGACGCAATAATTGGACAAGTACAGCGGGGCAAATAAAACAATACGATTGCCGTAAAAATCCTTTTTTATTTGCTCGGCAAGTGCAAAAATCTCATTATTCAATTCGGGAATTTCGCACGCTAACAGCACACTTGCTTCACGGTGATTAAGCCCCTTTAACTCTTTGGCTTTATTGATAATCTTGGCAATCAATTCCGCGTTGTTGCGGTTTTGATTGGCATATTCAAGGCTTGATAGAATCTCCTCGTGAGAGATAAACTCTTCGGCTTTGGAAGAATTGACATTATAACTCATTATTACCAGCTTCTACAAATTAATAACCTTAAAGCATTTAGCACTTTTATTGATAATATACAAGTTTTTTGTGTTCTGGTGGATAATTTTTTTAAGGCAAATCCAAAGTAATAGTCGTATAAGAAGTGTAAACACCAGCAGGAGCGTATTGAGGATCCGCATATCTACAATACCTCAAGACTCTGTAAAAGACCTTGCCTTCTCCGCTGTACTTTAGATTGGAATCGCAATAGCTGGAATGTGTGTTGCCACCGCCGCCGAATACATCGAATATATACCCGTTGTCTGGTGTCGAAAGTCCGGCACAGGCTGAATTATTGCCTTCACACAACTCCGGATGCTCAACATTGGCGGTAAAGGTTCCGAAAGTGGCTTTGGTTGCCGCAATAACACCGCCTTCAAGACGGCTTACATTGCCTGCCGAATCATACCACACCTCCCCGTAACCATCGGCAGGATTGATGGTAATGGTGCCGATGTTTATATCACCGGTTACCGTTAAGTCATCGGCACTTGCGGCTCTGAAACTGCCCAAAGTTACTTCATGGTCAATGGTAGTAGAGATTGCAAAATTTTCGGAAACTGCGACTGCATTATAAGCGGTGTAACTTACGTCTGCTAATAGAAGAATTAAAAAAGTTTTATTTGCTGTCATCTAAACTTCCTTTACGGTTTCTTATCTTAAAAAAGAAACCACCCGTTGGAGATATACTCCGCGAGGTGGCTGGAAGTTCCTAACTACTAACTGATGTAGTGCAAGGTATTCTTTATATTCCCTCACCTTCCAACCAAAAAGTCGGACATACCAATTTACGTTCGGTACAAACGTCAGTTACAAGGCTAGGACACCTCAAAGCAGAATTTCCCCTGCTTCAGTTTTCAAGCTAGCATAAAAAATAAATAATGTAAAGCAAAATTTTGCACTTTTTGCTTTTCCTTTGTTCCGTTCTCTCTTCCCTCCCGAAGTCATGCCCCAATTGTCGTCCTGAACTTGTTTCAGGACCTCAAAAAAAATAGATGCTGAAACAAGTTCAGCAAGACAAGCGGGGTACTGTCCCTCCCAATGTCATTATCGGGCTTGACCCGGCAATCTAGGTCTATAATATAGCAAATTGTTTTAACCTGGACGCCGCATCAAGTGCGGCGTGACTCACTCAAGAAACGCAAGCCACTGGCTTTAGCCAGTGGAAAGTTGCGTTTCCGCAAACTTCGTGTTATAAGAAGAAGGATGAGTGAATATTATAAACAACGACGTTATCCGCCGCTATATTCAACTTCAAGAAAAAGAAGATTGCGGACAAGCGAAGCTTGATCTGTAAAAGAAGCCACCGG
>JAFUYI010000013.1 GCA_017470585.1 Alphaproteobacteria bacterium
GACTTAAAAACCCGTCGGGAAAGGAGGTAACAGCAACAAGATATTAAACAACAAAAAAGAGACAAGAAAATTGGCATTTCCTTATCTCCAGAGAAATGCTAATATAGCACTCCAAACAAGTTTATATTAGCATTTCTCCCTTAAAAATCAATACCTTTTTGAAATATACGAACTTAAAGTGCGTGCATTTTAAGAAAGGGTAAATTTATTTTTCAAATGGAGAAACTTAAAATGAAAAACATTTTAACTGTTGAGTATACCGACCTTAATATACTAAAAGCATACACTAACAATGCGAAAATACACAATGAAAAGCAGTTGCAGGCTTTGTCCGCATCTATTAAGCAATTTGGTTTTAATAATCCGATATTAATTGATGAGAATAGCGAAATTATTGCCGGTCACGGGCGCTATGAAGCGGCTAAAATTATCGGTCTGACGGAAGTTCCGATTATCAGATTAAGTCATCTGTCCGAAGCTCAAAAACGAGCTTATCGTCTTGCCGACAACAAAATCAACGAGCTTGGCGGTTGGAATGAAGACACCTTAAAACTTGAGCTCGCGGAACTTGAAACATTATGCGACGATTTTGACATCACCATTACCGGATTCGATACTGTGGAATTGGATGTTTTGTTAGATGACAGCGAAAAAGAACACAAAACCAGCGAAACTTTAAATACTGAGCCTTATGTACCGAAAAATGAAATTGTTACCAACTCAGGCGATGTATGGGTGCTTGGCAAACATCGTATTATCTGCGGAAATTCGCTGGAGGAAGAAACTTTTTCAAAACTGATGAACGGTAAAAAAGCCAATATGGTACTGCAAGATCCTCCGTTTAATGTCAAAATACAAGGTCATGTCGGCGGTAGCGGTAAAATCAAGCATAAAGAATTTGCCTTTGCTTCCGGCGAAATGAATGACAAAGAGTTTACAACATTTCTGGAAAATAATTTTAAGCTGTGCGCCAGTTATACAAAACGCGGCTCTTTGCACTTTAATTTTATGGATTGGCGACATGCATCGCATATTCTTGGAGCTGCTCAAAAAGTATTTACCTCCTTTATAAATCTTTGTGTTTGGGATAAAGGTACCGGCGGTATGGGTAGTTTATATCGCAGTCAGCACGAGCTTTGCTTTATTTTCAAAAACGGAAAAGAGTCTCATATCAATAATGTTGAACTCGGTAAAAACGGACGTTATCGCACGAATATCTGGCACTATACCGGCGTTAACAGTTTCGGACGGCATAAAAAAGATTTGAAAATGCACCCGACGGTAAAACCCGTAGAAATGCTTTATGATGCGATTTTAGATGTTACCAATCGCGGGGATTTGATATTGGATACTTTTCTCGGTTCCGGCTCAACGCTGATTGCCGCCGAAAAAGCACACAGGATTTGTTACGGCATTGAATTTGAGCCTTTGTATGTTGACACAGCTATTCGTCGTTTTCAAGAACTGTTTAATACAGAGGCTATCCGCGAAAGTGACGGCAAAAGATACAACAAATTGTTAGCAGAAATAAAAGACAAGGAGAAAAACGATGAAGAACAATGATAAAAAAATCGGTTATGGCAATCCGCCAGAAGAAACACGGTTTGCCAAAGGGAAAAGGGAAAAGCGGTAATCCGAAAGGTCGTCCCAAAGGCAGTCGCAACACCTACAAACTTTTGGAAGATTTACTGGAAGAAAAGGTAACGATTATGCAGAACGGTCAACCCGTCAGATTATCAAAAAAAGTTGCCATTCTGCTTCAAGCCGTTAATTCAGCGGTTAAAGGTGATTTAAAAGCTATTCGCGATTTATTTCCGCATTTGTTGGCCGTTGATGCTAAAGCGGAGGAAAAAGAACACAAGATATCATCGCTAAGAAAAGAAGATATTGAAATTTTAACTGCATTTTTAAAGGAGAACTCCTATGGAAAAAAAGATTAATTATAACGAAGTGTTTAAACAACTGATTGAAATAAGCTCATTGACGACGGAAGAAGATAAAATTATTCGCAGTTTTATCGAAACCTTTAATAAAGCTTATTTTACACAAAAATCTAAAGTACAAGCTCTTCTTTTTAATTTAGCGATTGAAAGCGTTAAACATCATAATATGAAAAGAATTAAGGCTTGTAAAAACCAAAATCTAAGCAATGACAAAGAATCAATTCAAGAATGCGATACTTTGGAACTCTTAAAACCCGATAATACCGAATTAGAAAAAGACATGAATTCATTGCCTAAAAAAACAGCTTCTGCTGACCTGCGTAATCCTAAGCTTATGCTTTGCCAAAGAGGCATTAATCCGCTAAGCAACAGAGAAAGACTGCTGCGCATGCTGATAGAATCGCTTATTATAGAGGAAGAAAAATATGGCGATTAGCACCGATACTGAGGTTTTGAATGCACTTTTGCGCTCAAGCCTCAAAGCTTTTGTAATAAAAGTTTTTCATGAGGTATCGCCTTCCTGTCAATATTCGGACAATTGGCATATAGATTTAATCTGCCAAGAATTAGAGCAAATGATTAATGGTTGCGAACGCAGATTAATTGTTAATATTCCGCCGCGGTATATGAAGTCTATTATTTGTTCAGTTGCTTTGCCGGCATTTCTGCTCGGGCATAATCCGAAAACATCCGTTATCTGCGTCAGTTATGCCGATGATTTGGTTTCCAAACATGCCAATGATTGCCGCAAAGTGATATGTTCCAAATGGTATCAGGATTTATTTCCGAATACAAAACTCAGCAATACCAGAAAATCTACATTTGACTTTGAAACATCTGTCGGAGGCGGAAGATTTTCAACTTCCGTCAACGGCACATTAACCGGACGCGGTGCGGATTGGATTATTATTGACGATCCGATTAAACCGACAGACGCCATGTCTGATACCATTCGCGAAAAAGTTAATGAGTGGTATCGATCAACGCTTTATTCCCGTTTAAATGATAAAGCCGAAGGCAAAATTATGTTAATAATGCAACGTTTGCATGAAAATGATATGACGGGATTTTTACTGGAAAATGACAACAAATTCAAACTAATTAAACTTCCGGTTATCGCAGAAGAAGATGAAAATTGGACGGTTAGTCAGCCTGTTACCGGTCTTAAAAGAAATATTGTGCGGCATAAGGGCGATTTGCTTCATCCCGAACGAGAAAACTGGGAGATTGTGCATGAATTACAACAATCTTTGGGCGAATTTGCTTTTGCCGGACAATATCAGCAAAATCCCGTTCCTCTCGGTGGGGGTATGATAAAAAAAGAATGGTTGCATTATTATAATGAGCTTCCCGATCTGCAAAGATTGGTGCTTTCATGGGATACGGCCGGAAAAAGCGGAGAAGAAAACGCTTTTTCGGCCTGTATTGCTTTGGGTGTTGATTACTACGGAAAATATTATCTGTTGGAGAGTTTTCGTCGATGCATGAATTTTCCGGAACTGGTAAAAGCAGCCATGGATTTATATTTCCGTTATAAGCACTCTTATGCCCCGATACCTGAAATCGTTATTGAGGATGCATCTTCAGGCACACAGTTGCTTCAGGTTTTGCAATCAGACTACGGTTTAACTCCTCACGCCGTTAAACCGCACCAAGATAAAGTATCTCGCATGCAGGGAACCTCACTTTTAATTGAGCAGGGAAAACTTCTGTTTCCCAATACGGCGGGCGCATGGTATAAAGCTTTTGAAAGCGAGCTGACAACCTTTCCGAAATCGCGCTTTAAGGATCAATGCGATGCTCTAAGTCAAGCCTCGGATTATCTGACTTCCAATGTATCCTTAAACGAACCGCGCTTAGCCACGCGAACGGACTATTATATTGCCGGACACCACAGTATTTACAAAACGCATCCTATGCGTGATCCGAGAAAATTACGAAGATGGTAATAATCTTGACTTTTCTTTTATAAAGAGCCTTCATACCCTGTTATGGAGGCTTAAAATGTATAAAAAACCGCCGATTGCGCACCAGTTTCAAAAAGGTATATCAGGAAATCCGAAAGGTCGTCCGAAAATCTCCGATTCCGCACTATTTGAGTTGACTTCTTTGTTTTTGCAAGTGTTACTGTCAGCAAGGGATAAGGATAAATTATCCCGCGATAAGTTAAGCAGAATAAGGGATATCTTGAATGAAAAGGAAAATATACCTGCCAAAAAGCGCGGAAGAGCTAAAAAAACTCAGCCATCAAAAATAAGCTGAATTATGGGCACGATACTGTAACAGTCCATATCAACGGCAGTTCAGGGCATTATGGTATTATATCGCTTGCGAAAATGCTAATTTGAAGATTGAGCGCAAGTTCTTAACCAAGCTTGAAAAGTATGCCGAAAACCCCGAAGAGTGTATGCTTCGCGCTTATAAAACCAAATACAATTTGCATGCGGGAACAGAGATTATCAAAACATTTCGTGGGCAACAATATAAAGTGCTGGTGGCGGATACAAACGATTTTATTTATGAGGGCGAACATTATAAAAGTTTGTCAGCGGTGGCTAAAGAAATCTGCGGCATTAAAGTTTCCGGCTACGATTTTTTCGGCTTGAATAATAAATCAGCGTTGAAGGAGACAGAAAATGGCAAAAATTAATTGTGCGGTTTATGTCCGAAAATCCACAGAAAAAGGCTTGGAATTGGAGTTCAATTCTCTGCAGAATCAAGAGGAAGCCTGCCGCAGTTATATCCTCTCGCAAGCCTTTAACAACTGGGAATATTACAAAACTTATACAGACGGCGGCATATCCGGCGGCACTATGGAACGACCTGCTTTGAAGCAAATGCTTGAAGATATCAGAAAAGGCCTGATACAAACGGTAGTGGTTTATAAAGTTGACCGATTGTCGCGCTCAATTATGGATTTTCATAATATGATGAAGGAGTTTGATAAATGCGGATGCAATTTTGTATCCATCACACAGGCTTTTGACACCTCAACTTCAATGGGCAAGCTAACTTTGAATATGCTTTTATCCTTTGCCCAATTTGAACGGGAAGTTTCGTCCGAGCGAGTGCGGGATAAAATCCGCGCCAGTAAAGCCAAAGGCTTATGGACAGGCGGAACACCAAAATTGGGTTACGATTTGATTGATAAAAAGCTGATAATAAACAAAAACGAGGCAGAACAGGTACGCTATTTATTTGAAAGTTACTTAAAATGCGGTTCATTAAGCGAACTTGAAAAAATTGCCGAATCCAAGAATATAACGCATAAACAATGGATAACCGGCAAGGGCATAACGAAAGGTGGCAAACCGCTGAAAACCTCAGCTCTCCATCGCTTGTTGCATGAAAAACTGTATCTCGGAATGATTGAGAATAAACGCACCGGACAGGCTTTCAAAGGACAGCATGAAGCGATTATCAGCAAAGAACTTTGGGAAGCTGTGCGGAAAAAATTAAAAGACAATGATGTCAGCGGCAATCATACGCGCACAAAAAATGACAATCTCTTGACCGGAAAATTATTTGATGCCAATGGTATAGCCTTTGTTAACCAAGCAAACAGCAAACGCAAAACCACTAAAAAGTACTATTATGCGGTTAAAGGCCTGTACTTGCCGACCGAGCAGATTGATAAATTAGCACAAGAGGCGGTAAATGAAATATTGAACGCGGATTTAAATAGCTTACCGAAAGAAAAAGCAATAGCGCTAAAACAAATTAACTTCTCGGATATGGATTATTTTGAGCAACGTGGTTTTATCCGTAACTTTATTAATAAGGTGATTTACGGCAAAGATAAACTGACATTCTTCTTCAATGCGGATTGCGGAATGTTGGCGGCATATACTGGGAAATGCTTAAATCCGAATACCGAATCTCTGGAATTTATTAGCGACATAGCTAACCGACAGATTATTTATGAAAAAGCGGTTGTTATTAACCGCGGATTGTCAAGAAACACCTACAACGCCGGAAAAACCGGATTGATGAGTATTAACGACAACAACCGATTGATTGTCCGCGCCTTTGCTTATGCATGGCGATATAAAAAACTCTATGAAAGCGGTATGCCAACCGACGATATTGCCAAACAGGAACATATCTCCAAACGCACGATTTATAAATACTTAAACCTTGCTTACCTCTCCCCAAAACTCGTCAACCAACTCCTTGCTGGAACAATGAGTATTCCTCTGCAGAAATTATTTGAGATGGGGACTAGTAAACAAGAATTCCAAGAATAACTTTATTAACAAGGCTATTTTTTTAAATTATTTATCTTTGTTTCGCAACTTTTTATATCTTCTAATAATTTATCTTTTTCCTTTTCGAGAAATGCAATGGGATCACCAATTGTACTTCCTGATATTTTAATACCAAGTAGCTCTATCGTCTTATACTTTTCTATTTCAGTATTTATTATTTTAATTCTATCTTCAATAGATAAAATAAGTTCCTGTGAATATGCGATTTCTTGATTTTCAGAACGGATGTTCCATAGCTGGTTATCCAGTTTCCAACATTCTTTATCCAACTGAACATATTCTTGAGGAGCCGTTACTGAATTTAAATTTTGCGCTTTCATTCGCTGAATTATATTACTAAGAATATTATCCATTTTTTCACGAATATCTTGTTTTTGGTGTTCCAGTTCACTTATTTTTTCCTCACGGTACATTGACATATTTTTTCTCCTTTTAATTGTTTATTGACTTTCCAAAATTCCCCGAAGTATGTAACCGCCGGAAACTTTGCATTTTTGTTGTTAACAGGAGCTTACCATAGTCACTTTTTAAGAGTCAACCCCTCGATAAGCCCTGAAACACCGCGGATACGAAAAAAGACACCACAATCAGGTGTCTTTTCAATTAAAATGGCGGATAGAGAGGGATTCGAACCCTCGGTACGCTTTAGACGCACACACGATTTCCAATCGTGAGCCTTCGACCACTCGGCCATCTATCCAAAGGCAATTTCTTATTTAATGTTTTTTATTTTATTTGGCAAGCATTATTTTTATTTTGTGCAATTTTTTTATATATGTTTAAAAACGGCTTGATTTTATGCGTATCCGATATATAAAAATAAAAAAACGGTGAGGAAGCAGATGATTGCAGCAGATAAAATAACCAAAGAACAGGCACGCCTTGAACTTGAGAACATTGCCCGCGAAATGGCGCAGGCCGATATTGCCTATTATCAAAATGATGAACCGTATTTGACCGATGCTCAATATGATGCCTTAAAACAGCGCAATCTTGAATTGGAAGCCAGATTTCCCGAGCTTATCCGTCCCGACAGTCCGTCAAAACGTATCGGTGCGCCGCTGCAAAGCGGATTTAACAAAGTTTCTCATCGTTTTCCGATGTTATCGTTGGGTGATGTCTTTTCCATTGCCGAAGTTAAAGATTTTATTGCCGGAGTTAAGCGTTTTTTAGGGATTGACACAGACATAGATTTTATGTGCGAACCCAAAATTGACGGACTGTCTTTTACGGCTCGTTATGAAAACGGCGTGTTTGTTCAAGGTGCCACCCGCGGCGATGGAACTTTAGGCGAGGATATAACCGAAAACCTTAAAACTATCCGCGCTCTTCCTTTACGTCTTTCCGGCAATGTTCCGCAGGTTTTGGAAGTTCGCGGCGAAGTTTATATGGCAAAGTCGGATTTTTTTGCGCTCAACCGCAAACAGGAAAGCGAAGGGAAAAAAGTTTTTGCCAATCCGCGTAATGCCGCTGCCGGATCTTTGCGGCAGTTGGATGCCAAAATCACCAAAGAACGAAGTTTGAGTTTGTTTGCTTATACTTGGGGAGAGGTTTCCTCCCCTCTCTGGCATTCGCAAGACGAGTTTTTTAATTGCTTGCGGCAGTGGGGTTTCCCCACCAACCCCAATAATTGCCTCTGTAAAAATATTGCCGATATTGAGAGCTTTTTTAATAATCTTATGGAGATTCGCGCCTCTCTTGCGTATGATATTGACGGTGTGGTTTATAAAGTTAACGATATTGCCTTGCAGGAAAGGTTAGGCTTTTTGACTCGCACACCGCGCTGGGCGATTGCACATAAATTTCCTGCCGAACAGGCAATAACAAAACTAAACAATATCCGTATTCAGGTCGGGCGCACTGGGGCGTTAACTCCGGTTGCAGACCTGGCACCGGTGAATGTCGGCGGAGTAATGGTTTCGCACGCAACTCTTCATAATGAAGATGAAATTAAACGTAAAGACATCCGCATAAATGACTTTGTGATTGTTCAGCGTGCCGGTGATGTTATTCCGCAGATTGTAGGCGTAATCAAAGAAAAACGCCCCTCAAACAGCAAAGAATTTGATTTTCCGCATATATGCCCGCAATGCGGAGCGCACGCCGTCCGTGAAGCTGATGAAGCAGTGAGGAGATGCACCGGAGGTCTGACTTGTCCGGCGCAGGCGATTGAACACTTAAAACATTTTGTTTCCCGTGATGCAATGGATATTGAGGGCTTGGGCGCGAAAATTATTGAAGATTTCTATAATGAAAAAATCATTTGTAATCCGGTAGATATTTTCACACTGGAAGAACGTAACCGCGGCGATGATTTGTTTTCTCTTGCTTCGGGGTTGCATTTGGAACGCCGCGAAGGCTGGGGCAAAAAATCGGTGGAAAATCTGTTTGCGGCAATCAATAAACGGCGCAATCCATCGCTTGCCCGCTTTATATATGCCTTGGGCATACGCCAAATCGGCACAGCAACGGCACGGCTTATTGCCGCTCACTACCTGACATGGCAGAACTTTTTTGGCGATATGATAAACACCGATACCGAAAAGCTGTTGGCTATTGACGGGATTGGTCCCTCTATGGTACAGGATATTATAGAGTTTTTTAGAGAAGAACATAACTTAATGATTATTGATAAGCTCTTGAAATATCTCAAAATAGAGGATTTTAAGGCAAAAATTGCGCTTGATGGTCCGCTCTCCGGCAGAACGGTTGTTTTTACCGGAACACTCTCACAAATGACCAGAGCCGAAGCCAAATCAAAAGCCTTGAGCAAAGGGGCAAAAGTAGCAGGTTCGGTTTCCAAAAATACTGATTATGTGGTTATTGGCAGTGATGCCGGAAGCAAGGCGCAGAAAGCCCGTGAACTGGGTGTAAAAATTATTGATGAAACGGAATTTTTGCAGATAATCGGATGAGTAAATGAAGTATCTTTTGATTTTTATATTCGTTTTCGGGGCGATGTTTTATTTTTTCTATGGCTTTGAAAAATATGAAGTTCCGCAGAATCCAGTAAAAGCCGATTTGATTGTTGTTGAAAAATCTTCGCGCCGAATGTCTTTGTATTCTCAAGATAATATTATTAAAACCTATAAAATAGCTTTGGGCAAAAATCCTGTCGGTGCCAAAGAAAGGGAAGGCGATAACAAAACCCCGGAAGGAGAATATAATATTGTCGCACACAATGCCAAAAGTGCATTTCATAAATCGCTTCGTATATCCTATCCCAATGAAAAAGACTTGGCGCAGGCCAGACAAAAGGGTGTGAAAGCCGGCGGCGATATTATGATTCACGGACTGCCCAATCATATACCGGATAAAATATTCTTAACCTACCATAACCGTGTGGACTGGACAGCAGGTTGCATTGCCGTAAATAATCGGGAAATTGAGGAAATCTGGAATATGGTTCCTGATGGTACCAAAATCATTATCAAGCCTTAAAAAAGTGACGGCGATTTAGTTTTATTTCCATATTAAAAAGTGATTTTTTTAAAAAATTTCTTTGACATAAAAGATTTTTTGTGCTAGAGTGCTCTTGAAGTGAATGAAAAGTCACTTTGAGGTCTGATAGCCTCTTGTATAGTGTCCGGCAAGACAAAAAATTGCTTCTAGCCGTTTATGGTTGGAAGGTAGGGAAATAAGGTTTAACCAAATACTCTGCACTGTCCTATACAGCAGTTATCAGCTTCCAACCACCTCTAGGGCAAATGCCCAAAAGGTGGTTTTTCTTTTAATAACCTTAAAAAAACCATAAAGGAAGTTCAATGACAACAAACAAAACTTTTTTAATTCTTCTATTATTAGGCGTATCTTATACTGCCTATAATGCCGCAGCCGTTTCCGAAAATTTTGAAATTTCCACCACCATTGACCACGAAATAGTCTTAGGCAACTTCCGAACTGCAAGTACCGATGCCGAATTGGATGTTATGCAAAATCTAAACCTTGGTACGGTGGTTATTGACCCGAGTCAAAGCAAGGGTTGTTGGAGTCCTTCGCGGATAAAATCCGGTTGTCCGTTGTCGATGTGTGCCAGCGGAGGCGTGATTTCTGTTAACGGTTATAATGAAGGACGTTTTTATGCTAATGTTGATACTAACGGTTTTTATGGCGGAAACAACTGCAATGGTCTGTCTATTCCTGATTCGATTAATTTTGATGGACTTAACGTGTCTTTGGTAATGTTTTATGATAGAACAAGAGAAGACTTTAGCATAGAGGCAAATGTAAACTCAAACACCGCCATATGCTATACATCTGTTCCCTCGGCAGGCACTCATACCGGAACGCTTACCATCTCTTATACTCCGAGTTGATTGTGGAAGTTTTATTAAAACAGAGCGCAAAAACGGATAAGTTTTATTTTTTTTACAATGAGATAAATAAAAAAATTTACCTTTCGGTAAAATTTACTTGATTTTAATGTTTTAGAACATATAATTTTACCGAGAGGGAAAATATGAGAATTAAAACGACTAAAGAGATTGCCTTTCTGATTAAAACAGAGCGCAAAAGACAAAACTTAACGCAGACGGAATTGGCCGGATTGTGCAATGTCGGCTTGCGTTTTATCGTAGATACCGAAGCAGGCAAGGAAACCTGTCAAATCGGCAAGGTTTTAAAAGTTCTGGATATTTTGGGTATAAACCTGCATACGGAGGAATAATATGGTCGGATTGGATGTATATTTTTATGGCAAAAAAATAGGAAAGCTAACCGAAAAAAATTCTCGGCTTTCTTTCAAATATAACGAATATGCCGATACTCCTTTATCTGTTAATCTTCCTTTACAAAAAGAAGCCTTTAACGATAAGTTGACACGTAGCTTTTTCAATAATCTTCTGCCGGAAGAAGGAATCCGAGAGGCTGTTGCCAAATATAAACAAGTTTCACCCAATAACCCGTTTGCTCTTTTGCAAGAAATCGGCGGTGAATGTGCCGGAGCCGTGGAACTTTATCCGGAAGGTTATGTAAAAGAAAACGAATCTTCTGTATTAAAACCGATTACGATTGAAAAAATTGCAGAATTACTGAGAAATCAAGCCCAAGTTCCCTTGTTGATGGGAGAGGAAATTCGTTTATCCTTGGCCGGAGCTCAACAAAAAATTGCTTTAGCGATCATCCCGGAAGATTCAGATAATTATTATCTGCCGCAGGGAGATTATATTTCCACTCATATTATCAAGCCACAAAACCATTATTTTAAGGATATAATTTATAATGAACATTTTTGTATGTCTTTGGCAAGAAAAATCGGCTTGTCGGCAGCTGTTTCATTTGTTAGAGATTTTGCCGGAGAAAAGGGATATGTGGTTAAACGTTTTGACCGAGAAAAAGACACAGTCTTACCAACCGGATTAAAACGGATACATCAAGAGGATTTTTGTCAGGTCTTGTGTTTGCCCGACAAAAAATATCAAAAAGAAGGTGGAGCAAGTATTAAGCAATGCTATAAATTTATAGCCAATAATGATTTTAGCAACAAGGCGGACGCATTGATAAGTTTTCTGAAAGCGATTGTTTTCAATTTTATTATCGGAAATTCTGATGCACACGGTAAAAATTTTTCCTTGTTGCATAAACTTGGAAAGTACGAACTTTCGCCTTTATATGATTTGGTGTCAACGCAAGTCTATGAAATGCTTTCGCCTGATTTAGCTATGTCTGTCGGTGGTGAATACAATCCGAATTTGATACATCGCAATCATTTTAATAATATGGCTAAGGATTTGGGAATTAAACCGAACATAATAGAAAAAATTATTGATGAAATGACCTCTTTAATAATTAACTCTCTTCCAGAGATAAAAAAACAATTTTCACCGGAAGTGGAAATTATAAATAAAATTGAAATGCTTATTTGTTCAAGAATAGAACAAATAAGTAGTTGTTTTTGAGGTGGTTATTTTAATAAAATGGCAAAAAAGTAATTCAGGTATATTTTTGCAGATCGGCTGAAAGGTCGGAAAGTTTTATTTTTTCAAGTTTTTTCCATTTACATACAAATAAAATGTTTTTATTGTAACATCAATATTTTTTTATAAGCACAGAACTTTTTTTGCTTTACATTGCTGATTTTTTGTGCTAGGGTACTTTTGAAGTGAATGAAAAGTCACTTTGAGGTCTGCAAGCCTCTATCAAAGCGTTTTTTAGAAAAACGTAAAAATTCTTCCTGCCATTATGGTCGGAAGGCAGAGGAATAAGGTATGATCCAAATACTTTGCACTGTTCTTTGATACAGTTTGCAGCTTCCGACCACCTCGCGGCTCTAAAGAGCCAACAGGTGGTTTCTTTTGTTAAAGTTATAAAAAAGGAAGTTTGAATATGAATAAATATATTTTAATGCTCGGTGTTGCCGGTGTCGCACTAGGCTCTTACGCGGCATACGCAGGCAACGAAGACACAATGTATGTTGGCGTAACAATCGTTCATGACGTGAGCTTAACCAAAACCCGCGACATTAACCTTGGTACAATTACCCTAAATCCTGATGCTAATTCAAACAGCGAGACGGTGTGGAATTATAATTCCTCCGGTGAATATATTGCCGGAAGAGGAAATGGTATTGTATCGGCAGATAATGCTACAGTCGGCATTTTTACCGCCAATATTTCTAATCCGTCAGATTGCGATAGTAATGATGGTTACGTTAGCTGCGGAGGATTATCAATTTACGGAAATAATGATCATTGGATTGATAGTCTTTTTAGTGGCGATTATGATCATTATGATAACTGTGCCTTTAGGTTTAAATACAGTGGTTCAGAAAACAACTTTATCGTGTATCCTAGCGAGTGTGTAATAGGTGATTTATCATCCATAACTCCGGGAACTAAAACCGGCACTTTAACCATTAGCTATAACGCATTTTAAAAAGCAAATCGCAGGTCAAACCAATTCGGGCGGGGATTAACTCCCCGCCTGTTTTATAAAAAATGGCGTCAGCGGCGCCGGAGAAAAGAAAAATGTCCCCAAGGACATTTTTCTGACGACGGGCGAAGTCTTGTTAATCGGAACGTCCGCGACAGCGAGACGAATCCGATGTTACAAGACGAGTGACCGAAGCGAGTTAGCAAGCATTTTTGTAAAAAAAATGCGAGCTTACCAAGCAAGACATTGAACCTTGGTTCAATTCCCGCGATATATATAATTCCTTATAAAAAAATGGCGTCAGCGGCGGGAATTGAACCCACGACCCCAAGCTTAGGAGGCTTGTGCTCTATCCTGCTGAGCTACGCTGACACACTAAAGACCTTATTACACCTTCTCAACTTTAAAAGCAAGCTAATTTTTAAGTTTTCGCAAAAGAAATTCTTGCATAAAGAATAAATGTTGCTAAAATACTCTCGTCTTAATTTATTACCGAAGGGAGAGAAAAATGGAAGTTGCAGCGGTTTTGCTTGTTTTGATTTTAGTGGGACTTGCCTCCTCTATCGTTATTGTGCGCCAAGGCTATGAATACACGGTAGAGTCTTTGGGAAAATATACCCGTTCGCTGGGACCGGGATTTCATATTTTAGTTCCGATTATTGAAAAAGTCGGTGCCAAAATTAACCGTATGGAGCAAGTTTTGGACGTTCCGCCGCAGGAAGTTATTACCAAAGATAATGCTTTTGTAGAGGTTGACGGTGTTTTGTTCTTTCAAATTCAAAAAGCCGAAAACGCTGCCTATCAGGTGCGCAACCTTGATCAAGCCATCTTAAACCTTATAATGACCAACATCCGTACCGTTATCGGCGGAATGGAGGTTGATGAACTTTTATCACAGCGCGATTCTATCAATCACCGCCTTTTGTCGGTTGTAGATGAGGCAACAATTCCTTGGGGTGTTAAAGTTACCCGTGTTGAAATCAAAAACATCACTCCGCCGCGGGATTTGATTGATTCCATGGCACAGCAAATGAAGGCGGAACGTGAAAAACGTGCCAACATTTTGGAGGCCGAAGGTATCAGACAGGCGGAAATTTTGCGCTCTGAAGGTGAAAAACAATCACGGATTTTGGCCGCCGAAGGCGAAAAAGAAGCCGCATTCCGCGCCGCCGAGGCCAGAGAACGCACCGCTCAAGCCGAAGCCAATGCAACACAGATGATGTCGGAGGCCATTGCCAAAGGTAATGCCAATGCTTTGAACTATTTCTTGGGGCAGAAATATATTGAAGCTCTGCAGGGAATCGTTACTTCCCCGAATCAAAAACTGTTAATGCTGCCGGTTGATACGCAAAACCTTATGGGAACACTGGCGGGAATCGCCGAAATTGCCAAGGAAGTTACAAACCGTTCGCAAGGGGGCATAAAATGACATATATGCAATGGATGTCAATAGGTCTTGCTCTTGTTTTATTGGAGTTTTTTGTTCCCGGAACCTATCTCGTCTGGTTCGGCTTTTCAGCTATGCTTATGGGGTGCTTGGTGTCTTTCTTTGTTTTTAGTTTTACCGAGCAGGTTGTTATATTCTCGCTTATATCGGCGGTGTTTGCCGTTGTCGGATTGTATGTTTACGGCAAAGTTATGAAAAAAAACGAGAACTCGCAAAAAGATAACCATTTGAACGATGCGGCTTCGCAATATATCGGACGCAGTTTCAAATTGGCACAGGATGCCGTTGACGGAAGGTCAAAAGCTCTTGTCGGGGATACGGTTTGGCTGGTGGAGTGTCCTGACGGATTGAAAGAAGGCGATGTGATAAAAATTACTGCAGTTCGTGACGGACTTATATTGATAGGCGATTCTGTTAAATAAATCAAAAGCGGCGTTTTTCGCCGCTTTTTTTATCGTTTTTTTCTAAAGATATATTTTTTGAAATATAAAATTTTTGCTTGCTTGATTTATTGTTTAATAGATAATATAATATCCACATAAGGCAGAATAAACAAAGAAAGGATAATATATTGTCTTTTATGCTTTACCTCGGCAAAAACATTTTTGGCAAGGCATTTTTTAACACTCTGCGGATTGTATTCCAAGCCATAGACTATACAATTTTTCAGTTTGGCAAGTCTTAAAGCTAAATCACCGCAGGCGCATCCCATATCAAGCACAGTACTTTGCGGTTCAATCATATTGCATATGATTGATTGGCTGTCGTTTGGATTATCAACATCAACATTTTTATTGTAAAGCACGTTATTTTACCTTTTCTTCCACGATATATAAGGGTCTTTGCTTGACCTCCATAAATATTTTGGCGATATATTCGCCGATTATACCAAGCGAAATAAGCTGTACACCGGAAAAAACCGTAATCAAAGTTACGGTTGAAGCCCAACCGGAAACGGCGCCGTGGGCATTGTAATTAAGCAAAATCTTAAAAACAAAGCAGGCTCCCAGAAAAGAAATCAAAAATCCCACCAGTGTTACCAACCGCAAAGGTACAATCGAAAAGCTTGAAACTCCGTCCCACGCAAAAGCCAGCATCTTTTTTAAGGGATATTTGGTTTGCCCTGCGGTTCGCGGTGTCCGGTCGTAATAAACCATATCAGACTTAAAACCCACCAAAGGCACGACCGCACGCAAAAATAAATTGCGTTCCGGAAATTGTTTTAATTTTTCAACCGCGCGTTTGCTCATCATACGAAAATCAGCGTGATTGTAAATAATTTTCACCCCGAGCCAAGACATAATCTTATAAAATCCTTGGGCGGTGAATCGTTTGAAAAAAGTATCGGAATTGCGTTTTTTTCTGACACCGTAAACAATGTCATTGCCTTGATTGATTTTTTCAACCATCTCAATTATACAGTTCGGATCATCCTGCAAATCGGCATCAATGGTGCAATATAAATCAGCATCATTATCATACATTCCCGCCAAGATAGCTCCCTGATGTCCGAAATTACGCGACAGTTTTGAGGCTTCAAACAAGATGTTTTCTTTTGCTGCCTTGCTTATCAGCTCCCAAGTTTTATCAGTGCTTCCGTCATCAACAAAATGAACGCGGCTGGTGTCTGTTATAAGTTGTTCTTTAATCATTTTGCCAACCAGCTCGGACATGGTTTTAAATGTAGTTGGCAGAACCTCCTCTTCATTATAGCAGGGGACAACAATCAAGAGCTTTTGCATATAATTCTCCTTATTAACAAGTTTTGTTTTTTGATTGCTATTGGGCTGTATTTATGATAAAAACAAAATTGTGAATAATTTATTATCAAAGGATTACATAATGGTAAAAATATCCGTTTTGGTGCCTTTTTATAATTCAGCTTTATTTATCAAGCCCTGTATTGATAGTGTCTTAAAGCAAACATTTAAAAATTTTGAATTGATTTTATTAAATGACGGTTCTACCGATAATTCGGAAGAAATAGTTATGCAATATCACGATAAACGCATAAAATATTACAAAAATGAAAAAAATATGGGAATTCCCATCAGCCATAACATACTTTTGGATTATGCCGAGGGAGAGTATGCAGCGGTACTTGATAGTGATAATATCTGTCTGCCAGAAAGATTGCAAAAACAGGCAGAGTTTTTAGATAATCATCCTGATGTTACGGTAGTCGGCTCTTGGGGTGAGCTTTTTAATGACTTGAAAGAAGAAGGAATATGGCTTAAAATCAAAAAAATGATAGTAAACATGGGCTGGATTTGGCGACAACCCTATGAAGTAAGTTTGCAAGAAACACTGCGGGGAAATACATGTATGCATTCATCAATGATGATAAGATTGGCTGATTTTAAGAATAAAAACATTCGTTACAATCCTGATTTTGCAGTTGCTGAGGACTATGATTTATTGCGGCAGATATTAACAAACGGGTTAAAAATCAGAAATATTCAAGAAGTTTTGTTTAAATATCGCCTCTTTGGTGCCAATATTTCGATTACTAAGAAAAAACTTATGCGTGAATGCGATGCCAAAGTGAAAGCAGACATTGTTAAGTTCTTGAATATCCGCAATTATCATCGGTATCCGTATTTTTTGATAATTGCCAGAAAACTTCGCCTTAAGTGGCTTTTGAAATGGATAAAACTATGATTGAAGAACCTCTGTTAAGAGATAATATTTTAAGCAATATTTACCATAATTTTGCTTTTTACGGTGATTTTCTCTCAAAAGAAGAATTGTTGATTCCGTTTACTGCGGCGATTGCTTTTTTGTGGTTAAATTGGCTTATAACAAAATTCTTTTTTTGCGGAGATTACAATAGTTTTGCCTCAAAAGAACATTTTGTTTTCCTCAAAAAACAAAAAAGCCATTGGCTGGGTTTGAGTCTTGCGGTATTTTCTTTTTTAATTTACTGCGGCAATGCATTGTATCAGGAAGTTTCGATTTTTAATAATTTTGATATGATGTCTTGGTATTATACTGATTCTCTTTCGCAAGGAATAATCCCCGCCGTTGACAGACATCTTCGCTTTACTCCTTTGCACGCGGTTGATTTTGATGTTATTTTCGGAATTTCCAATAATGCGTATGTGATATGTTTTTATGTTTTTATGAAACAGCTTTTAATTATGTGGCTGCTGTATAAATTCTTTGATTTTATAACTGTTCCCAAGCGTTTGATAATGATTGCCGTTATCAACTTTTTCCCTTCGGTATTATGGATAAATACGGCGATTTATCCGGAACAAAATGTTGTTATTTTTGTAATATTAAGCCTTATATTTCTGCGCCGTTTTCAAAAAAATAATCGTCCTCGGCAATTGCTTTATTTTATGATTTTTATGAATTTGGCTCTTTACAGCAAGGAAACAGCGGCAATTTTTTACGGCGGTTTTGGGGTATATTTGTTATTATCGGCGGTTTTAAGTATGAAAATCACCCTCAATTCATTTTTCCATCCGCTTAAAACCATAAGGATGTTTCCGTTGGAATATCTGATGTTTTGGAGCTTGCTTGTTTTTGCTACGGGATGGATGTTTTATACCGATTTCGGATTGAGAGGTAACCGCTACCTTGTAACCCACGGAGTCAGTATAACGGATGCGGTTATGGCATATCAGACGGAATTGTTTGTAAACACTGTTGCCATAGTTATTTTCTTTGCCACACTTTTAATGAAGAAAAATAAAGTCTTGTATCTGATTTCCGACGGGAGCTTAATCGGATGCACGCTAATATCGTGTTTGATGGTTTTTTTCTTAAAAATTGTTCCTATCACCGATGCGGCGGTTCCGTATTATTTATATCTGCCGGCGATTTTCTGCACCGCATATATTTTTGAGAATATCACATCAAAAATATTGCTCGGTGTTTTTTTAAGCGTTGTTATAATAATTTCCGGATATTGCAATGTTAATATTGCGGAAGCGCAACAGGGAAAAGAACGCCGCGATATAGCGGAATATCTTGCTTCTCAAGCAAGGTTTGTGGAAACCGTAATTTATATTGATGTAAATAGTCCGTTTGTTGATCACAGATGGTGGAAGGTTATGGCGTGGGTTAATGCGTTGTTATATAGCCACCCCGATATTAAAATAAGATATAAACTTGACGCGGAAGTACACCGTGTTTGGTTTTTGGCTCATCCTCTTCCCGTGCTTGTGAGTAAAATCATCCCCTCCCGCGGTGATTATATTTTGGTTAACAAGGCGCATAACCCCGATTATGAGCCTGCGGCAAATGCCCGTTTGGCTTATGAAAACAGGGTTTATGCCCTATACATTTTGGAATAGCTTATCTGATTTAAACAACCGGAAGATGAAAAACTATGATTGAAGAACCGCTTTTAAAAGATAATATTTTAAGCAATATTTATCATAATTTTGCTTATTGGTTGAATTATGACGAACTTTATTACTATCTCGGTTTGGGGACAGCAATAATCATCTTTTTGAGCTTTGGCATGGCTGCCTTTTGTCAAGGCAAATATCCGCCTTTTATTCCCGAAATAAAAAAAGAAAAGCTTAAAATAATCTCGCTTTTGACCTTGGTTTTATCTTTTGGCGTTTATCTGTTTTCCGTTTTTGCCGCAAACTCTTCCGTGTTTTCTAACTTTGATATGATGACGATAGATTATATTGATTCTATGAAACAGGGCATAAAAGGAGCTTTTCACAAATGGAGATTTACTCCTCTTCACGGAGTTGATTATAATCTTATTTTTGCTATATCCTCAAATACTGCATTTATCAACATATACATTGCATTTAAACAACTGCTTATTTTATATTTGCTTAATATCTTCTTATCTTTTTTGGAAAGCAATAAACGTCTGCTTATCCTTGCGGTTATCAATTTGGTTCCGGCTGTTTTTCAAATCAACTCCACGATATTCCCCGAACAAAACATTGCGGTTTTTGTGCTGTTGAGTCTGATTTTATTGGTTAAATATCAAAAAACTTCCCAAAAATCCTGCCTGCTTTGGTTTGCAATATGTATGAACTTGGCAATATACAGCAAAGAAACCGTGATACTCTTTTATTTCGGGATTTTGCTGTGTCTTATTTTGCAAGCGGTTATCAGCGGCAAAATAACCTTAAATAAGATGTTGCACCCGTTGTCTTTATTGAGGCAGTTTCCGATAGAATTGATAATGGTTGTCAGTATGTTCGTTTATACAAGCGGATATATGCTTTTGACTGTTTACGGAGAACAGGAAAACCGCTATCTTGATACACATAGCTTCTTTTTTGATGAAATACTCCGATGCTATGCGGCAGAGCTTATACTTAATTTTATCGCTTTGGCGGTTATGCTTTATAAAACCGTGTCATCAAAACGATTTTATATTCTGTGGGACGGACTGATAATTGCTTCCGGTGTTATTACGGCAGTGATATTTTACCTACAAATTGCTCCGGTTTCCGATACGTTTTTATCCTATTATCTTTATCTTCCGGCAATGTTTTGTGTGGCATACATTTTGGGAGAGTGCCGCAAGACGTATTTTGCGGGATTGCTGATGATAATCTCTTTTTTATATTGCGATTACCAAACTTTTGAGAGGTATCAGGGAAAAGACAGAAAAAACGTTGCCGAGTTTATAACTGATTTGGCAAAGCAAAAAGAAACATTTGTTTATATGCAGTCTTCGGAAAGTTCCGATTATAAATGGTGGAAGATTATGGCATGGTCATCGGCCTTAAAATATAGTTTTCCCGACACCGAATTGATACTTAAAAGCGATTTTAATTTTTATAAGGTTTATCAAAGGGAAAAAGACAAATTTATTGAAAAACGGCAAGTCCGCTTTCCTCAAGCAGGCGATTATGTCCTTGCAAACAAGATAATTGATCCTGATTATGAACCGTGGGGCGATTATCAAATTGTCTATGAGAACAAAAGCTATGTAATTTATTATCTCAAGGATAAAGATGATTAAGCTTTATAAAAAATTAGAAAACATTTGGTTTTCTTGGCCTCAAAAACTGCGTTTTGTTTTGGTGGGCGGGTTTAATACGTTTTTTTCTTACCTGTTGTTTGTTTTTATGGTAGAAATACTAAAAATTCCCTATAAAGCGGCGATTATCATCGGCTATATTATCTCCACCAATTTATCTGTTTTAACCATGCGCTATTATGTTTTTCAATCAGTTAACAACTTAAAAAAAGAATATTTTAAGGGGTGGGGTGTCTATTTGACAATGCTTGCCTTAAATTATGTTTTTATGTTTATCGCGGTTGATATATTGCGGCAAAACAAATTGATTGCACAGGCAATTTACACCGTTTTGGCACCGGTTGCGGTATATTTTGCCCATCGTGATATTACTTTTCATAAAACTCGTTAAAAACAGTTGAGTTTAAATGATTTTGCTTTATAATGAGATATTATTGCTAACAGCGGAGGAAATCAATGACACATATCATTAAAGTTTGTATGGGAAGTTCATGCTTTGCCCGTGGTAATGCCAAGAATCTGCAAATTATTCAAAACTTTATTGAACAGCACGGATTGGATGCACAAGTTGAGTTGACCGGACTCCGTTGCTGCGGGAGCTGCTCCGCGGGACCGAATATCTATATTGATGATGAAGCGTTTCATAACCTTGATCAGGGATCGGTTCTTGATATTCTTGAGCATAAATTCAATGTTTAGAAGGAAAAACTTAAATGTCGGAACGCGAATATCCTCTATATACCATTAAAAATAATTGCCAAGACTGCTATAAATGCGTGCGCAGATGTCCGGTAAAAGCCATAAAAATCGAGGATAACAGTGCCGAGATTGTGCCGGAGCTGTGCATAGCCTGCGGAACATGCTATCGGGTTTGTCCGGCTAAAGCCAAACAACCGCGCAATGATTTGATGAGAGCCAAACATTTGCTTAACTGCGGCAGGGATGTTTATGTATCTCTTGCGCCGTCGTGGATTACGGAGTTTGAAGGAATAAGCCGTGAACAAATGATTGCATCGCTTCGCCGTTTGGGATTTAAGGGAGTGAGCGAAACCGCATTGGGGGCCGAGGAGGTTTCCGCCAATATTGCCAAAATGCTCAATCAGAATATTTCGGGGCTTTTCCTTTCCACCGCCTGTCCTGCGGTTGTGGAGTATATAGAAAAATATATGCCGGAAATGGTTGATTGTTTAACTCCGCTGTCCTCTCCGCTTTTGGCGCACTGCCGATTGATGAAGGAACGTTTGGGCGAGGGTGTTGAAGTTGTTTTCATCGGTCCCTGCATAGCCAAAAAGCTGGAAGCAGACCGCCATCCCGGATTGCTTAACTTGAGCCTTACCTTTCCCGATTTGCGCCAATGGTTTAAGGATGCTGGGATAAATCCTTATGAAATACGCACCAGCGTTTACGATAAGTTTGTGATTGAGAATGCCAAGGAAGGATCAGCCTACCCGATTGAGGGCGGAATGATTGAAACACTGCGCCCGTATAAAGAGGCAAACGCCAAAACTTATATGATGCAAATATCGGGAATTAAACACTTAAAGCATGAATTGAGCAATATTGATGTGCAAAATCTTGACCGATTGGTGTTTATTGAGTGTTTGGCGTGTTCCGGCGGATGCGTCTGCGGACCTTGCATAACCAACCATAAATCGGGTATGAAAAAAAGATTGGATGTGCTTAAAAATTCCGATTTTTCGGGTGATATTGCCTCACGAATCCCCAAAACCAATATTTTTGAGAATTTTGCAGGCGCGGCCGTAGATAAAAAAGAATTTTCGGAAACACAAATCCGCAAAGCTCTTAATGCCATCGGCAAATATAATGTTGAAGATGAATTAAACTGTAACGCCTGCGGTTATGATACCTGCCGCAATTTTGCCTGTGCCATGCTGCAGGGCAAAGCCGAGCCGCAAATGTGCATAACCAATATGAAACAGCTTGCCCAGCGCAAGGCCAATGCTTTATTGCGTTGTATTCCTTCTCCGATTGTAATTGTCAATGCAAAACTGCAGATTTTGGAATATAATGATAAATTTGCCGAGACATTTTGGCAGGATGAGGAGCATAATCAAAAATATCACCGCGAAGATTTACGCAATGCCGATTTGCGCGATTTTATCGGATTTACCAATTTGTTTTCGGCCTCTCTTGATTTGCTGCAGGATATTCGCAAGGACCATGTGCGTTTTCAATCTAAACTATACGATGTTGTGGTTTTCAATATCGACCAAGGACAGATTGTCGGCGGTATAATTCAAGATGTTACCAATATGGAAATGAAAAAAGAAAAAATTGCCGCCAAAGCTCGTGATGTCATAAAGAAGAACTTGGCAACCGTTCAGCAGATTGCCTGCACATTGGGCGAACACATGGCGGAAACCGAAATTTTGCTGCGTTCAATCGCTCATGATTACGCCGATGAAGATGATGCCGGGGATGTAAAATGACCAGCTCTCTTTTTATTGATATAGGCTCCTATCAGGTGCAGAAATCGGGCGAAGATTGCTTCGGTGATACGATATATGCAAAAAAAATACCGGAAGAACAAAGAATTATCGGTATTCTTTCGGATGGTTTGGGCAGTGGTGTAAAAGCCAATATTTTATCTTCCATGACCACCCGTATGGCAATGAAATTTATGGAAGATAACACCGAGTTGCAGCGCGCCTCGGAAACTATGATGGATGCACTTCCCATTTGTCAGGTGCGAAAAATAAGTTATGCGACTTTTTCGATTGTTGATAGTGAACTTGAAGGCAAAACGCGTATTTTTGAGATGGACAACCCGCGTTATATATTTATCCGCAATAACCGTCTGTTTGATATTAAGGGGCGAGAGTTTTCTTCCCCGAAATGGAAAGATCGCAAGATTTGCGTTTCGCAGGTTAATAATCTGCCCGAAGATAGAATTATCGTAATGTCGGACGGGGTTACGCAAGCGGGAATCGGCAATAAAAAATATCCGCTCGGCTGGGGCAGACAGGGATGTATTGATTTTATCTTAAAAACATTGCGGCAAGATCCTTATATTTCCTCTTCCGCGTTGGCGGAAAAAATTGTTAACGAGGCATTATCAAAAGAAAACGGAGCTAAAGCCGGAGATGATATAAGCTGTATGTGCCTGTATTTTCGCAATCCGCGCAAATTATTGATTGTAACCGGCCCGCCGTTTAATGAAGATAAAGATAGGGAAATCTCCGAAATGGTGGCAAATTATGATGGTAAAATCGCCGTTTGCGGCGGTACCACCGCCAACATAATTGAGCGGGAATTGTGCTTAAAATGTGAGATTGACAAAACAAGTTTTGATACTAAAATACCGATGGCCTCCAAAATGGAGGGGGTCGATTTGGTCACAGAGGGAATTTTAACCTTGACCGATGCGTACCGTATGCTAAAAGAGGGGATTGATAAAAATTCCAATACGGCATCGGTGCGTTTGGTTAAATTATTTTTGGGCAGCGACAGAATAGATTTTGTTGTCGGTACCAAGATAAATGTAGCGCATCAGGATCCGAATCTTCCGATGGAATTGGAGATCAGACGCAACATTGTCAAAAAAATCTTTCGCTTATTGCAAAGCCAATATTTGAAAGAAATTTCGGTTCGTTACCTTTAACGTAAGGATAAAAAAGATGGAAAAAATAAAAGTAAAAATTTGCTGCGGTACTTCCTGCTTTGTGATGGGAGCGGCACAGATTCAAGTTTTGGAGTTTGATCCGCCCGCCGATATTAAAGATAAAATCGAGATTGAAGAATCGCGTTGTATGAATTATTGCCACAACACTGCCGCCAAATATAACCGCGGACCGTTTGTTGAGGTAAACGGCGAGTTGATAGAAGAAGCAAATTTTGAAAAAGTTGTAAATAAAATAAGGGAAATTTTAGACGGGACTAAAGACTGATGCTTACACCAAAAAATAACGCCAACCAGATGCGTACGCGTATTCTGGTCAAAATTGTTGAGAAATTTTTGAATAATCGCTTTGAGGATGCGGATAGGATTCCTTTGGAGCTACGTCCCAAAGGAGAGCCGTTCAATCGCTGCTGTATATATAAAGACCGCGCTATCCTAAAATATCGCTGTATGGCAAGTATGGGATTTGCCCCCGAAGATGAGAAGGATGAACTGACATCTTTGAAAGAGTACGGACAAACGGCTTTGAAAAGAAAAACGCACGCTGACAATAAATTATCGGTTATTACTGATGCCTGCTCGGCGTGTGTTAAATCGCGCTATATGGTAACCGATGCTTGCCGCGGCTGCTTTGCGCAACCCTGCCAAGTCAACTGCCCCAAACAGGCAATCAGCATTATAGACGGTCGCTCGCATATTGATGAAACCAAATGTATTGCCTGCGGAAGATGTCAGGAAGTCTGCCCGTATCATGCCGTAATCAGGGTGCCGATTCCTTGCGAAGAGGCTTGTCCGGTCGGAGCCATCAGTAAAGATGAGTTCGGAAAAGAACATATTGATGCGAAAAAATGTATTTTCTGCGGCAAATGCCTGCATTCATGCCCGTTCGGAGCTGTGGTTGAAATGTCGCAGATTGTAGATGTTTTAAAACTCTTAAACGACAGCGACAAAAAGGTTGTGGCAATGCTTGCGCCGGCGGTTATCGGGCAATTCCCCGGAACTGTAAATCAGCTTATCGGCGCATTGAAAAAAATCGGATTTTCCGATGTGGTGGAAGTAGCCGTCGGTGCTGATATAACCACGCAGAACGAAGCGGCGGAATTTGTCGAGAAAATGGCAAACGGCGAAAAACTGATGACAACTTCATGCTGTCCCGCTTATTATAAGGCGGCGGAAATTCATATTCCGGAAATCAAACCGTTTGTATCGCATACCGAGCCTCCGATGTATTACACTGCCGAATTACTGAAAAAAGAACAGCCTGATTGCGTGGCGGTTTTTGTCGGTCCTTGTTTGGCAAAAAGAATCGAGGCCGAACGTAACCCCAATGTCGATTATGTCTTGACTTTTGAGGAGGTCGGGGCAATGCTTGTCGCCGGAGGTGTTCAGGTTATGGACTGCGAGCCGGAAGAATTTGCTAAAATCTCCTGCGCCCAAGGACGGCGTTTCCCGATAAGCGGCGGAGTTGCCGGAGCAGTTGCCTCGCTTGTTGAGGGTAAGGCGGATTATAAACCCGTTGCCATCAACGGTTTGAACAAGGCAAATATAAAATTGTTGCAACAATATGCAACCAAGGGTTGTGATTATAATATGATTGAGGTTATGACTTGCGAGGGCGGCTGTGTTGCCGGTCCCGGCTGTATAGCCTTGGCGAAAAAGGCGGCAATAATGGTTGAGAATTATGTCAAGACCGGAGCTGACTTGAAAGAAAAACAATAAAAATTTAAGGGCGGGGAGTTAATCCCCGCCCGAATTGGTTTGATCTGCGATTTGTTTTTTAAAATGCGTTATAGCTAATGGTTAAAGTGCCGGTTTTAGTTCCCGGAGTTATGTATGATAAATCATCATTTATCATACACTCGCTAGGATACACGATAAAGTTGTTTTCTGAACTACTGTATTTTAAGCTAAAGACACAGTAATTATACCCATCAGTGGAGCCAAAAAGATCATCAATCCAATTATCATTATTTCCGTAAATTGATAATCCCCCGCAGGCAAAGTGGCCATCATTACTATCGCAATCTGACGGACTAGGAATATTGGCGGTAAAAATGCCGACGGTGGCATCATCTGCCGATACAATACCATTTCCGCTTCTGGCAATATATTCACCGGAGGAATTATAATTCCACATCGTCATTCCGTTTGAATTAGCATCAGGATTTAGGGTAATTGTACCAAGGTTAATGTCGCGGGTTTTGGTTAAGCTCACGTCATGAACGATTGTTACGCCAACATTCATTGTGTCTTGGTTGCCGGCATAGGCGCAATAGGAGCCAAGAGCAACCGCGGCAACACCAATCAATAAAATATAATTTTTCATATTCAAACTTCCTTTTTTATAACTTTAACAAAAGAAACCACCTTTTGGGTACAAAACCCGCGAGGTGGTCGGAAGCTGCAAACTGTATCAAAGAACAGTGCAAAGTATTTGGATCATACCTTATTCCTCTGCCTTCCGACCATAATGGCAGGAAGAATTTTTACGTTTTTCTAAAA
>JAFUYI010000014.1 GCA_017470585.1 Alphaproteobacteria bacterium
AATAAAAATTATGATTGACACATTGATTTTAGCAAACTATCCTTGCAATATAACAAACAAAAACAACAGGTTAAAAATGGAAAATAAAATTTTGGAGCAGAGATTAAACGATATTGAGATAAACCTCTGCAATCAGGAAAAAGTGCTGGAAGAACTAAATCTCGAAGTTATAAAGCAATGGCAGATGATTGAAAAATTGCAACTGCAGAATAAATTATTAACCCAAGCTTTACAGGAGGGAGCAGTCAAACCTTTGAGTGAAGAAACGCCGCCTCCTCATTATTGAAAATAAAAATACCAAGGATATATATCAACAAAAGGAGAAAGAAAATGAATGAAACCGATGAAAAACCACAGATAATATGCAGTGTTTGCGGATATGTTTATGACGGCGATGTCCCTTTTGACGAGCTGCCTTCGGATTGGGTTTGTCCGGTCTGCGGAGTAGGCAAAGACTTTTTTGATGAAAATTAACCCTAAAGTGTCCGCGCCAAAGTCAGTACATCAACCGATTTTGCACCGGCTTTTTTGAGAGCTTTTGCCGATTCTTTTAAGGTCGAACCGGTAGTTGTTACATCATCAATCAAGACAATCCGCTTGTTCTTGATTTTATCAAAATGGTTTACACTGAAAGCGTTGCGGACATTGCTTATTCTTGCCTGTCCCGAGAGTTCAACCTGCGGGCGGGTTTTGCGGTGCCTTATCAGACTTTGGCAATCAACCGGAATGTTAACCATTAAGCTTAATTCTTGAGCCAAAACAGCCGCTTGATTATAACGTCTTTTAATCAACCTCGTATAATGAAGCGGGACAGGAATAATCAAATCAACGTCAGAGTTAAAAATATCTTTGCCCGCAACTTTAAGCATAACGGCGAGAAGTTTGGCATTTTCGGTTTTATCTTTGAATTTGAAAGAGGTAATCAAACCTTTAGAGCTTTCATCATAAATCATTGCCGAGCGAGCCAAGCGATAAAAACGGCGTTTTTTCTTCAAGCAATCGGGGCATTTTTTGATCAAATCGCCGTAAAGCGGTGCACCGCAACGCTCGCAATAGGGCGGAGTTATAAAATTTATGTTTTGCGCGCAATCATCGCATAAATAACCGGTTGTGTCCAATATTTTGGAGCATTTCAAGCATCGGCGCGGAAATATAAAATCCAATAACTCGGTTATTATGTTTCCCATCATTTCAAATCAAGGCTTATAAGTTTTTCATAAATTTGCGGCAATTCATCGGCAACAATTATCCCGCAATCGCGCATAAATTGCAATTTGTTTTTTAAGGGATATTCAATCGTATGTCCGTTTTCGTCAACATCGCTGCCTGCAATATAGCAAATTACCGGTTTGCGGGATTTTTGGCTTTTATACCATTTTGCTCCTTCTTCTTCAAACTCTCCGTACTGTTGCCCGATCATCACAATCGCCTGCGTTTCATCGTCTTGACACAGCAGCTCCAAAGATTTTACAAAATCCATACCGATAATCATACCATCGCCCAGACCTATCACCGAGGATTGCCCGAATCCTGCCTTGTTGACCGCCAAAACCGCTTCGTAAGTAAGCGTTGAAGAACGTGACAGAATGCCTATTTTTCCGCGGGAAAAGAGATTTAACGGGAAAATTCCCAAACGTGCTTCATCGGGCGTGATTATGCCCGGCGTTTCGGGGCCGATAAAAACGGTGTCGGTTTTTTTTAAGGCGTTTCTTATAAAAAGCATATCGTGAACCGGCACATTGTTTGATATGCAGACAATCAATTTTATGCCCGCTTCAAGCGATTCCATGGTGGCGGCTTTTACCGATGTTCCCGGCACGAAAAGAATAGTGGTGTCGGCTTGTGTTTTGTTGTATGCTTCTTTGACACTGTCAAAAACCGGTACGCCCAAATGAGTAATGCCGCCTTTTCCCGGAGTAACGCCGCAAACGATATTCGTGCCGTAATCAATGGAACGTTTAATGTGAAACGAGGCTTGAGTTCCGGTAATGCCCTGAACCATAATTTTTGTGTTTTTATTTATTAAAACCGCCATCAGCCTGCCTCCCGTGCTGCAATAAGTATTTTCTGCACTGCCTCAAGGGTGGTTTCGCACATCAAAAAATTTAATCCGGAGTGGTTGAGAATATTCCGAGCTTCAAGACTGTTTGTCCCTTCAAGCCTAACAACCAGAGGAACATTCATTCCCACTTCGGCGGCCGCATCAATAATGCCGTCGGCAATTAAATCACAGCGCAGAAAACCGCCGATAATGTTGATTATGATTCCTTCAACTTTGGCATTGGTGGCTATGAGCTTAATTCCGGCGGCGATTTTGTCCCTGTCAACACCGCCTTTAAGATTTAAGGTACAGGCGGTATCATCTTTTAATAACCCTTTCATCGCCAAAGCCAAACCGTCTCCGTTGACAATACATCCTATATAGCCGTCGTATTCGTGATAAACAAAGCCGTTTATTGCGGCGCGGCGTTTGAGCGGGGTGATTTCATCCTCATCAATCAGGCGGGATAATTCTTTATGGCGGAAAAGCGCGGCATCATCAAGCACCATTTTGGCATCAAGCGCGATTATATCCCCGTTTGGCATAACTCCCGCCGGATTTATCTCAATCATTATTGCCTCGGATTTGATAAAACTTTGCAAAACTCCCGCAATAAATTGATGAAATTTTGCTGCTTCAACTCCCAAATACTCTGCACCTTTTAAGGTTTCCTGATAAGTAACCTCTGCTGTTTCCAAAGGAATTGTAAAAAAACTATCGTGTTGTATTTTCGGAGTTTCTTTTTCGATATTGCCAAGCCGCAATTCAATCCGCGCCGCGGTACGATTGATTGTCATAGCGAAGTAAAATGTCTTGCGGCAATCACAAAATTCCTCAACATAAACCTTGCTTACGGTTTTGCCTTTAGGAGAGGTTTGAGATGTTACAAGAGTTGCACCGAGCATGGCTTTTGCTTGGCTGCCGACTTCTTGAGGAGTGCCGGCAAACCTTATGCCACCTCCTATGCCTGCGGATTTTTCAATAAAATGCCCGTTCAGTCTGTCAGAAGAATGAATCTGGGCTTTGACGACCATACCGGAACCACTTGATTTTTCGGCAATCTTTTGTGCTTCAAGCGGGGTATAGGCAATTCTGCCTTTGGGAATTAAGACCCCGAAATTATTAAGAATCTTCTTGGCCTGATATTCGTGAATATCCATATCAGGCTCCGGCATAAAGCTTTATTTTGGCAATCATTGCCGCCAAACCGTTGCGGCGGCTGGGAGAGAGGTGATCGCTCAATCCCATTCGTTTTAATATATCTTCAGCGGCAATCTGTTTGATTTCCTCTTTTGTATGGCCGTTATAAATATTAAGCACCACAAAAATCAATCCTTTTACAATCATTGCATCGCTGTCGCCTGAAAAAAACATCCTTTCCCGCTCAACGGAGGGAACCAGCCAAACTTGGGACTGACAGCCAGCAACCAACCATTCCGCAGTTTTGAATTTTTCCTCCAAAACGGGGAGTTTTGCGCCCAAATCAATAAGATAGCGGTATTTTTCTTCCCAATCGTCAAGTAACTCGAAATTTTCAATCAATTCATCTGTATTCATAACTGCCTCACTTTGAAAGTCTTTTTAACATAAATATTGTAAAACGTCTATCGTTTTTAGCAAAAATTTGTAAAAATATTTTATTTCATGCTTGAATTTAGACAAAAAAACTGCTATAATGCGACAAAATGATAATAAAAGGTCGCCCTAATAATGGTAAAATTTGATTTCAGAAAAAATAACGACTCACCGCAGCACTTGGGAATGCGGCGTTCCTATGATGACCGTGATCGCCGCTATCAGCGCATTCAATCGGCAAAGCCTAAAAGCAAATCGCTTGAAGAAAAAAGCGAATCGGCTCCGGTTGAAAATCGGGAACAAGAATCACCTTCGCTTGCAAATGTTGCCGGAATAGGGAGTGCTGATAAAGAAAATAAAAGTTTTGCCGAACGTCAAGAAGAGATTTCATTAGAAATTGACAGGCTTTGGAGCGCATATCGGGCTTCTTTTTCCGTTGAAGATGAGAAGAAACTTAACAGCTACGCCGATAAATACGGTATCCGTCTTGCCACTTATAATGAAGTGGTTAAAGATGTGCGTTCCGAGGTTGCCCGTATAGCTTTCGACGGCGGCGTGGATTGCCCGCGGAATGGTTTTTCGCTTGCCTATAAACTTGCTTGCGACAATCCGCTTAAAAACACGCCTCATACTGCCGAGCAATATAATCTGCAAGACTCGAGTGTATGGCGGGTTATGGAACAGTTTCCCGAGTTCAGCAGTATAAAAGGGCGGGTAATACAGGCTCTTGTCGATTCCCGTATTCCTCCGGAAATTTTGCCCTCTATGAAGATCAATGATTTCAAGCATTTGATGTTCCGCCATTGTTCTATAGGCGGAGCCATCGCACACGCCAAAATTTTTCCGCAGTTTGACGGGGAGGGCAAAGTTGTTCGTGATTTGCGCACGCAAAAAACTTTAACCACTTGCGCCAAACAGCAGAATACTATTCGCTTTATCAATGAACACCCCGAATTTTACGATGTAATGATGAAAATTCCGGGAGCAAGAGAGGATTATGTTAAAGAGCTTGTAAATCAAATGAAAAAAGGGCTTACCGATATGACGCCTTTCTTGAGTAAGCACCCGGAATGGAAAGATCAAACCGCCATCAATATACACCACATCATCAATATAAAAGATGTCCGTCTGCTTGAAGCCAAAGGCTTGCCGTTGAGCTATATCAACAGTTATGAAAATATGTGCGTGATGGGTTGCGGAACCGTGGCGCAGGCTTTAGAACATAAAATCACCAACAAAGGACGTTTGCAGGGTGCGCACGGAATTATGCACAATAACGATACGACCTTCCGTAATAATGCTGTTTATAAAAGCAAATGGGGGCAATATGAACCGCCCACCGAAAACAGCATTATCGCTCGTATGGAACCCAAACCAGGTGTTTGCTGTATGTTGGCTTTGGGAGATGAATACACGATTGTTGATCAACAACGTCTTGCCCGTGCGCAGAATTTAGAGCAGACACAGAGTTTGAGTGCCGGTCGATAAAGGAGTATTTTTGTAAGATGAGTCTTGAGATATTATTTAAGTCAATAGAAGAAAACGAGGAAATCGGACGCAATGAGCCTGTTTCCGAGCCGTTGATTATGAGTGCGAACCTTGAACTCCGCCGTGCCGGTGTTGTGGCTATGCCGCGTGAGTTTTGGGAAGTATTGAAAAAATATAACGGACTTTCTCATGAAGGTAACGTTATTTTCGGAATCGGTACCGGAACCGAATTTTTCCCCGATTTGGTGGAAGTTAACACCCGCTTACTGCAAGGTGAGGATGCCGAGTGTGTGATTTTGGGACAAGATGATGATTTTTACCTTATTTATGATGAACAAACAAAACTCTATCGCATAATTGACCAAACGGATTTTGCCGAAGAAGTGCGAACTTCAGATTTAGCTTATGCCATCGCGTGGATATTAAAAATTTAGATACTTCCGATTAAGGAGAACATAAGTATTAAAAAAAGCAACATAAAAGGGGTGGATTTTCCATCCCCTTTATGCTTTATGTTCTTTCCTAACTTGCAGTGTAGGAAATGGTGATGGTTTTCGT
>JAFUYI010000073.1 GCA_017470585.1 Alphaproteobacteria bacterium
TGGAAGATATAACCTATGATATGATTTATGAAGAGATAGACGATAAATTCAAAGATTTGAAACAAACGGAAACGGATTGGGAAAAGATGGTTTTGCGCGCCAATCCGGAAATGAAAAAAGTTTATGAGTATGCAAAAGAGCAGGGAAAACGAATAGTAATAGCCTCGGATATGTATTTGCCCGGCGTTTTTATTGCCGAAGTCTTAAACCAAAACGGCTATGATGGTTGGGATAAGCTTTATGTTTCGGGCGATATTAATAAATGTAAGGGCAGAGGCACTCTTTACAGTCAAATTTTGCAAGATATGCAGATAAAACCTTGTGATTTGCTTCATATCGGCGATAATAAAAACAGTGATTATCTCAAACCCAAAGAATTGGGCATAAATACTATTCTTTACGATAAGGTGTATGAACGGTTTTTGCGTGATTATAACGGCAGACCGATTAAAGCGGATACTCTGGGGTTATCTGTTCTGACTGCTGTTTTATCAATGGAAGCGTTACGGGACGACCGATATTCCGATTTTTGGAAAAAAATAGGCAGTGTTTATGGCGGAATCGCTTGTTTTACTTATATGAAATGGCTGCAAGAACAGGTTGTTAAAGATAAAATCAAAGATATTTTATTTGTGGCTCGAGACGGATATGTTTTAAAAAAAGTTTTTGATACTTTTAATACGGGAATAAAAACTCATTATATATATGCACCGCGTTTTCTGAATTTGATATGTACTTTAGATCATAAAAACGATTTAGAAAAACTTAATATGATTTTGAAATATTATAATCAAAAAGGAAAAATCAGAGGATACAAACATTTTAAGCATTTCGGTGGAGCGATAAAGTGTTTCAGTCGTAATTACGAACAAATTTTGGAACAATCGGGAGAAGAACTTCGTGCATACAAAAAGTTTTTACAAAAAGATGGGCGTTTCGGCAAGAACATTGGAGTAGTGGATTCATATAGTTGGAATTTTTCTGCCTTAAAGTTAATCCAAAATACGATGCCTTACAAAAATGTTTGCGGATATTTTATGCAAACATCGGTTGATTATACACTGAAATATCAAAGCTTGTATGATGTGGATGTAAAAACACAAGGGATTTTCAAATATTGGAGTTTTATGGAATTGATAATGACTTCTCCTGAACCTCCTATATTAACGGTTTGTAATAACGAGGTTGTATATAAGAAAAAACTCTCAAAATATGAAACGGACCGTTCAAAAATATATGATTCAATCTGTGCGGGAATTTTGGATTTTGCTAATGATATGAATGATATATTTGGAAAATACGGTCAAGTTTTTTTGGTGGAAGATTTGCAAAATTGGATAAACCTATTGATTGATTATCCGACGGATGAAGAAAAACGTCAGTTTAGTAAGATAAGACATGCTTCTGATTTAAAGCATTGCAAATATGAACACTTGTTTCCTTTTTGGTATGAAGGAGCAAAAATCTCGATTAGAGAGAAAATATCATATATGATAAAGAGAATTTACAATAAACTATGGAGTTAAAAATATGCAGAATAACGCGTTATTGTCAGTAATAATTCCCGTGCATAATGTAGAAAAATACTTGGAACAATGCTTAACAAGCGTTGTAAATCAGACTTATGAAAATTTGGAAATTATATGCGTTAATGACGGATCTACAGACAACTCTATGGCAATTTTGGAATCTTATGCGGCTAACGATAAAAGAATTAAAATAATCAATCAGCAAAATCGGGGGCTTTCATTGGCAAGAAATGCCGGTATAGAAAAAGCTTCCGGTGAACTCATCGCTTTTTTAGATTCCGATGATTGGCTGGAACTTGATTTTTATGAGAAATTGATAAACAGGCTTCAAAAAGACAATTCTGATATTGCAATTGGGGAAACATATTATAAATATCCGCACTATACAGGTAAAAACGAATGGGTAAATATGTTTAATTTTAAAAAAGATACGGATGTTATTGATACAATATTTGACAAACAAAATCTTATATATTCCTGCGCTTGCTGGAATAAAGTTTATCGCAGTTCTTTAATCCAAGACAACAATATCAGATTTCCCGCGGGGTTATTGATTGAAGATGTGCCTTTTACATTTGCGGCGATAATCAATGCAAGAAAAATATCTTTGGTAAGAGGCGCGATACTGAATTATCGCCGAGCAGGCGGAACAATTATGGATAAAGCGCACGCAAATCGAACCCCGTTTTTTATTTTTGATGTATATAAAATCTGTGATGATGAACTCAAAAATATGAATCTTGATAAGCAAAGTTTCCTTTTATATAAAGATATATTAGACCATTTTAAAATTTTTAATATTTTCAACTGGTCGAAAGCGACTCATGATACATTTAAAAAAGAGTTTTTTGCCAAGATGAAAAAAATATTTAAGGGGATAAAGCTAAAAAACAATCGCTTTGTAACACCTGATTCAAAGTTAATACATCGTGCGGTTGTGAAATCATCTGACTATAAAACGGCAATGGAGCGGGTGAACAATCCCGATAAATCATCAAATAAATTATCGCAGAAGATTTTTTCGATAAAAAATAAAATAAAAAATAATCGGAAATATAAAGTTATCACCCTTTTGGGAATGTCAATGAAAATACGAGTAAAAAACAAACCGTGTGTCCCGGATTGTATTATGGATATATTTTTTGCAACAGATGATAAATTTGCCGAATATTTAAGTGTCGCTATGGCTTCCATTTTGGCAACCGCAAGACCTAAAGATTACCACCGTTTTTACATTCTTGACGGCGGTGTTTCCGAAGCAAATAAAAAGCATATTGCAAATCTTAAAAAGATTAAAGATTTTTACCTTGAATACATCAAAGTTGACGATGATTTATTCAAAGATTGTCCGATGACCAAGGAATGCGCCCACATATCAAGACAGACTTATTATCGTTATATCATTGCCAAAGTTAAACCGGATTTGGATAAAGCTTTGTATTTGGATGGGGATATTATTTGTAAATCAAGTTTGAGTGAGTTTTGGAATATAAATATTGATAATTACTATGCCGCGGCGGTTGAAGGACTTTCTACGGCTACACCGTCTATTGCCAAAAGGCTCGGCACACAGACATCGTTTAATGCCGGAGTTTTGTTGATAAACTTAAAAAAATGGAAAGAAGATAATATTCCGGCGAAGCTGTTTGCAAATACGGCATTGCTTGCAAATCAAAATAAGCTTGTTTGGCAAGATCAAGATGTATTGAATTATACTTTTAAGGATTGTGTCTTATTCGTTTCTCCTCGTTTTAATTTGCAATATAATGCTTTTGTCGATACCTATTGCCATCAATATTCCTTTGATGAAATTGAAGCCGCCAAGAAAAATCCGGTAATTATCCATTATAACAGTCCGCAAAAACCGTGGAATGAGGAATGTGCCCATCCTTTATGGAAAGAATACTATAAGTATTTGAAACTTACCCCGTATAAAAAAGACTATTATAAATGGTATTTCAAAAGGAAAACCAAAAAACTTGCCAAGGGATTTTTTTCGGTAAGCGATAAAAAAACGGGCTTGAAGCATTATAAAATATATAAAATTTTAGGCGTTAAAGTCAAACGGCGGAATTTTAAAAGAGAGTACGAAGAACTCTTTAATATGTACGGCAATGTAAGAAAAAAAATCGAAAATCTGCAAACAAGTATTGAATTTTCGACATCGAAGCAGGAAACTTTGATTGCTAAAAAGTTTTATTTTGATAATACGCCGATAGACTGTCCCAAAGCTAACGGGGATAATTTTACGCTCTTTTATTATAAATTCATCTCTATATTTCACCGTTACGGGGTTAATCTCGGCGATTATATTCAAACTCAAGCCGTAATGAATCTTGTAAAACAGATTGCTCCTTCGGCAAAAATTAACTTTTGGGACAGGGACAGTCTTTCCTTTTATAACGGTGAACCGTCGGTTGCGATTATGCAAGGGTGGTTTGCGCACGATTATAATTTTATTCCGAATAATAAAATTACTCCGGTTTGGATAGGAACACATATTACTCCGTGTATGAAACATTTTGTTGGGCAGTTTGTAAACTATAACCCCCAATATTTCGCAGGTAAAACAATCGGTTGTCGTGATAAAGATACGCTTGACTTTTTCCGCGGTCTGGGGATAGATGCTTATTCCAGTCGTTGCCTCACTTTGACTTTACCTAAACGTAAAGTTACGGATAACTGCAAAGAGGTTTTTATAGTCGATTTACCTGAACGGTATTATCAATATATTCCTCAAGAATTGATGAAAAACGCTCGTATTATTAAACAACGTTGCATTGACGGCAAGCAGGCGTATCGTTCATATTTTAACAGTGGCGATAAATACTTAAAATCGGCGGGAGATTTATTGCAAAAATATGCCGATGAAGCAAGACTTATCATAACAACTGCTTTGCATTGCGCTTCTCCATGTACAGCCATGGGGATTCCGGTGGTGTTGATTGATTTGGAGGAGAAGAACACGCGTTTTAGCGCGCTAGACGGTATTATTAAAATCTATAGTGTTAACGACCTGAAAAACGGAAAAGTGGATTTTAATTGCAGTGCTCCCGATATTGAAAAACTGAAATCTGACTTAATCAGCAATGTAAAACTGACATTGGCTCAAGAACAGGGAATGGAAGTTGATAAACAAGAGTTGGAAAGAATCCGTAACAATATAGCGGAATTTAGAGCATACTGAATAAGGACTTAATGAGATGATAAATATCCTTTCATCAAACAAATATGAGTATTTAAAGAAAAATCTGCTTCAAAGCGGAAGATTTAACGATATAGATATTGAAACAAAAGTTTTCCCCGATGGAGAGCGATATTTTCGCATCTCAAATTATGAGCTGATTTCGGGCAATCCTGCCGTTTATATCTGCGGAACTGTTGATGATGAAGCCATACTGGAGGCTTATCACATCTGCTCTACTTTGGTTCGCCTCGGGTGTTCATCACTGCACTTGGTGATTCCTTATTTCGGTTATTCGACTATGGAACGAGCCGTTAAACCGGGTGAAATTGTCAGTGCCAAAAATATTGCCCACCTTTTTAGCAGTATTGCCCTGTCGGCTATGGGTAATTATATCTATATGGTTGATTTGCACTCGCTCGGAACTCAATACTATTTTGAGCAGAATATCCACCCGATTCACCTCACGACTGAAAAGATAATTGACCGAATTATTGCCGATATCCGTACACAAACCGGTGATGTGGTGTTGGCCTCGGCAGATATGGGACGTGCCAAATGGATTGAAAAAATGAGCAATCGCTTGGGAATTGACGGTGCCTACATTATGAAAAAGCGCATTTCCGGTGATAAAACGGTGGTTGAAGCCTTAAATGCCGATGTTAAGGGTAGAGATGTCATAATTTTTGATGATATGATTCGCTCCGGAAGCTCGATTGTCAATGCCGCTTTGGCTTATAAGTCAATCGGAGCGAGGGATGTGTATGTTGTTTGTGTTCACGGTGTGTTTGTTAAAGGGGCATTGGAAAAGCTGCAAGACAGCCATGTGATAAAAAGGGTAATCTGTACCGATACCCACTGCGGAACGATGAGCCTGAATAATGATTTTGTAAAGGTTTATGATATGTCAGAAATCATTCTGGAAGGACTAAAAATTTAAATTTCCCCATATTTTCTACTGTTTTTGCCTCCATTCTATGTCATTTCTCCCCGAGGCAGTGAGGCTTCTTTTTTTCGTCAATGCCTATTTTTTGCCTCTTTTTTCCGTCATGCTATTTTTTGCCGGAGGCAAAAAATTCAAGGCATCTCCAAAAATTTACGCTCTGTTCTTTGTGGTCAAAAGACCCATGACTTCGCTCGTTCCTCGCTCGGAGGGTCTCCCGACATCAAGTCCCCTGCTTGTCTTGCTGAACTTGTTTCAGCATCTATGTTAAAGGTCCTGAAACAAGTTCAGGACGACAGCTTGGTGGTTCAGGACGACAATTGGGGATAGACATAAGGAGGAATGACGGAAAAAGGAGGCAAAAAACTCAAAGGGTCTCCCGATTATAAGGAACGGTGCCTAAATTTCGGGAGATGCCTTGACGAAAGCAACCGTATGGTTGCTTTCGAGGCATGACGGCGGGAGGGAGGTAAAAAAGGAAGTATCAAAAAGTGCAAAATTTTGCTTTACATAAAAGATTTTTTATGCTAGGGTGATTTTGAAGTGAGTGAAAAGTCACTTTGAGGTCTCATAGCCTCTTGAACGATGTCCGACAAGACATAAAAATTGCTTCTAACCGTCTTATGGTTGGAAGGTATGGAAATAAGGGAAACCAAATACCATACACTGTTTCGTTCAACAGTTATGAGCTTCCAACCACCTCGTCCGTTTGTCGGGGTGGTTTTCTTTGTTAACAATAGATAAGGAAGTTTTTAAGATGAAAAATTATATTTTATTATTTGGCGTTGCCGGCATTGCTTTAGGCACTTATGCTGCCTACGCTGGCAACTCGGCGACAATGACCGTTACCGCCACCATTGAACACGATGTATCTTTGACATTAGACGGTGACACAATGGATTTTGGAACCTTTTATATCGACAAGTCTGATTTCACTGGTGGTGATTTAACTTATAGCGAATCGGGAGCAATTACGCACAAGCCTGCTTATATTGTCAGCGCATCGCCTGTTACTCCGATGAACTTTACTGCCAATATCCCTAATAAAACAGCTTGTAACGGAATAGGATCCAATTGCGGCGGATTGTCATTATCAAATGGCGGCACAGCATATGTTTTAGGTGGAGGTAACTACTGCGATATTGCTATAAAATATACTGGAGAAGGAAATAATTTTAAGATTATTCCCATATGGTGCCGATTTATGGATGTCGAAGATGTTGCTCTCGGAAAGCACGAAGATACTATAACTATTGAATACACTGCAAGTTAAAAAAATATTTTTCCTTCGGTAAGGTACAAAAAAACCGCGGTTTGCCTAAAGCAAATCACGGTTTTTTGTTGAACGTGAGGAAGGTTATTTAATAACAAGCTTTGTTAGTCTTTTTTTGATTTTGCAAATCTCTTATAGGTTTTCAATCCGTCAATATGTTCAAATAAATCAGCGGAGATACTCTTCCACATGGGGTCGAGAATAAAATCAACCCCCTCCCTGCGAGCCAACTTTGCTGCAGGAACAAAATCTGCATCGCCGGCAACTAAAACAATTCTTTGTGCTTGTTTTTTGTAGGCGACAGAGGCAATATCAACACCTATTTTCATATCAATTTGCTTTTGTCTTATACCGTATTCAAAATCATCATCATTCAGATCTTCAAACTTTATTTTTCCTTGTAGTAATTTTTTAATTGTAGCAGAACTTAATATCCATCCGTCTAAATCTTGCAAACGTCCCAATCTAAGAGCGCATTTGCGCTTTTTCTTTAATTCATTAATAAAGGCTTCCTTAAAAATCGCCGTCGATGTTTTTGAAAAATCTAAACATTTTTTAGAAATAGGATAGTGTACTTTCTTCATTAATGGAGGGCAATCATAGTAAAAGATGCGATATAATTCCGTTTCTTCTTGATTTTTGTCTGCCAAATGGCTCAAACACATGGAAAATAAAGCTTTTGCAACTTCTTGTGGATTCGTAATATCCTTTTGGGGGAATACATATTTGAATCTTTTTAAAAAATATGCCCCATCAATAAAAACGGCAGTTTTCAAATTAGTCTCCTTAAAAAAAACTGCCCATGGGATCGGCCGTTTCTTTATGTTTGAAAGGCTTACTGCCATGGGCTTGATAGCTTTATCTTATTACATAATTTTTTAATTGTCAACAGCAAAGATGTGTTTTTTTACATAAAAATATAAAAAACCGCGGTTTGCCTAAAGCAAATCACGGTTTTTTGTTGAACATGAGGAAAGTTACTTGGAGAGCTTTCCGTACACAAAGTTCACAACATCGCCGACAGTCATCTGGGCGATCAGGCGGCTCTCGTGGTCTGCAATCTCAAAGCCGTAGTGCTGTTCGAGATCCTTGATGAAATCTACATTGTCCAGACTGTCCATGCCCAGATCGTGGTGCAGAAAATCAGCATCACACACGCCCTCTTGCTCCGAGAAATTGAAACGATCCTCAAGGATTTGGCGTACTTGTTTTCTTACTTCTTCTTTGTTCATAATATTACTGGTATTAAGTTTTCATGGGGCAATATGCCGCATGGATGAAAATAATTTGTTTAATAGTAATTGATTGAAAATCCTTATAGCACACAAAAAACTTTTTGTCAAATGTTTTTTGTCAAATTTTGTATTTTTTCTAATCCTTGGGATAACTTGTGCCTGATAAATGGTTATAAAGACGTTGATTTGGCGCAAATCATAATTATCTCCAAAATGCAAACGACGCTAGAAGAGAGGCTACACCTCAAGTGATCATCAACTTCCCGCTTCAAAAACGGTGCCGTTTACTTCTAAAAACGGCACCGCTATTATTTTTCTTTAATGATTTTAATCTTCGTCTTTGATGTCGTCGTTATCGTCGCTCATCATCTCAACAGTCAAATGTCCGGCATCGGCACGAATTTTATTTTCAATTTCATCGGCAATTTCAGGATGATCACGCAGGAAAATTTTAGCGTTTTCGCGTCCCTGTCCCAATTTTTCGCCTTTATACGAGAACCATGCACCGGATTTTTCCACCAGTCCGGCTTTAACTCCCAAGTCAATCAATTCTCCGGTCTTGGAAATACCCTCGCCGTACATAATATCGAAATCAACTGTCTTAAACGGAGGTGCAACCTTGTTTTTAACGATTTTGACTCTGGTTTGGCTGCCGATAATATCGTCTTTATCCTTAATGGCACCTATGCGGCGAATATCCAAGCGTACCGAGGCATAGAACTTCAGTGCATTTCCGCCGGTTGTGGTTTCGGGATTGCCGAACATAACACCGATTTTCATACGGATTTGATTGATGAAAATAATCAATGTGTTAGAACGGGAAACCGTGGAAGTGAGCTTGCGCAGAGCTTGGCTCATAAGTCTTGCCTGTAATCCCATGTGCGAATCGCCCATTTCGCCTTCAAGTTCGGCCTTGGGAACCAGTGCGGCAACCGAATCTACAACCAGTACATCTATGGCACCGGAACGAACCAATGTATCGGCAATTTCCAAAGCCTGTTCACCCGAATCGGGTTGCGAAACCAGCAGGTTTTCAATATCAACGCCGATTTTTTTGGCATAGGACGGATCCAAAGCGTGTTCGGCATCAACGAAGGCGCAAGTGCCGTTTTTCTTTTGAGCTTGGGCAATAACGCTCAAAGCAAAGGTTGTTTTTCCGGAGCTTTCGGGGCCGTATATTTCAATAATGCGTCCTTTCGGAAGTCCGCCGATTCCCAAAGCAATATCCGTTCCGAGCGAGCCGGTGGGAATTGCCTCAATATCAATATTGGTATTCTGACCCAAGCGCATAATCGAACCTTTTCCGAAAGCACGTTCAATCTGCGTCAAGGCGGCTTCAAGAGCTTTATCTTTTTCCATATCTGTCTCTTTCATTCAAATAAAATTATCAAAATCCAGTATCGGACAATTTTTGGCAAAATACAATCATCCTCGCGATATTATCCGCTGAAAATATATGTGTTCTATTTTTGTTCTTTTATCAAGTCTTTTTTTTCAAATTTTTTTAATTTAATTACAACGCCTCTCCGGAGAGGCATAAAAGGGGAAAAACCTTGTGCAAAACTATAAAAAAACCGCTCTTGTCATCAAAAGAGCGGTTTTAAATTTAATAAGAAACCTCCAAGATTTCAAAAGTTTTGTTGCCTTTCGGTGCGGTATAGCGGGCAGTATCTCCGACTTCTTTACCGATGAGGGCGCGCGCCAACGGAGAGGAAACGGAAATTTTATGCTTTTCAATATCGGCTTCATAATCGCCGACAATTTGATATTCATCTTCTTCCTCGGTTTCTTCATCCATAATCAGAACTTTTGCTCCGAAGCGGATTATATCGCCCTTGTTAAGCGAGGTGTCAATCACCTGTGCGCGGCTGATAACCACTTCCAATTCTTGGATTCGTCCTTCAATAAAACTTTGTTTTTCTTTAGCGGCGGAGTACTCGGCATTTTCCGAGAGATCACCGTGCGAACGGGCTTCGGAAATAGCGGCAATGATATTCGGACGCTCAACGCTTTTAAGGTTTTTCAATTCCTGTTCAAGAACGAGAAAACCCTCTTTGGTCAAAGGGTATTTATCCATTTTACTACCTTTCAAAAAATGAAAAAAATTTGACTGGAAAAGATAACCTTTCCACAGCCGAATAAAACTAAATTAAGTTTACTCTATCACAAAAAAAACTTTTGGCAAGTGTTTTTTAGGGATTTTGTTTTTTTGGGGATTTAATTTCAGACCTATAAAAATTTTTTTTCTTTACATTACGGATTTTGCTTTACATAAAAGTTTTTTTATGCTAGGGTGATTTTGAAGTGAATGAAAAGTCACTTTGGGGTGTAGCAACCTCTTCCTTGACATCGGTAAACGATGTAAAATTTCCTGCCAATATGGTTGGAAGGCTCGCAAAATAAGTTGGTAACAACAAATATGCGGCACTATTTCAAGGAATAGTTGCTAACTTCCAGCCACCTCGCGGGTTTGAATGCCCAAAAGGTGGTTTCTTTATTTAAGACAAGAAACCATAAAAGGAAGTTTAGATGACAACAAACAAAACTTTTTTAATTCTTTTATTGGCAGGCGTAAGTTACACCGCCTATAATGCAACCGCCGTTTCCGAAAATTTTATAATTTCCACTACCATCGATCACGAAATAGTTTTAGGCAACCTCCGTACCGCAAGCACCGATGTTATTGATGTACAAAATTCTTTAAATTTCGGCACAATCGTCATTGATAAAAATATAAGTGAAGGAACCTGTGCCGCTACCAGTGCAGGTAAATTAGATTGCAACGGCGGGGTTATTGAAGTCAGTAACACCTCATGGGGGAGGTTTATTGCTAATGTCGATATTGGAGCTTATCAGATCCCTCTGGATTATTTTTCCATTTCTCCGTGGCCGATTCTTTATATCGGAGAGTTTGAGGTTGGGGGCTTTGATATAGTCAGTCCGGCGACACATCTTTTTGAAATACGGGCGGATTTTGGTTATTCTGAAGTTCCTCACGAAGGGACTTACAGTTCAGCGATAACAATTACCTATACTCCGCTGTGATTTTGCTGATAAGCCAAGGCGGAGGGGATAAAAATCATCTCTGATGTTTAAATTGATAAAAAATTTAATTTTAGCTCTTGACTTTGGACAAAAAATTTGTTATCCTTGTCTTTGATACTTTTATTATTAACTAAATTTTTTTTCTTATGCAGAACAATACTGTTGTTATCAAAGTGAGCCAAGGCACAAACGATTGCTTCGTTATTTCGGCGCAGGATGAAACCGGCGGGATGATGCGTTATTTTTTCGAGAAAAAGTACGGCACCCCGAAGGCAGGCGATAAAATCACGCTCTATCATCCCAACGCCCGCGGCTCCAAGATTGTCGGCATGGACTTGAACGGCAGCCGCCTCTTCCTCCATGCCTAAACCGATGTATTCGTATCAACGGCCTTTCTTTTTTAAGAAAGGCTGTTTTTTTATACAGTACAAATTTTTATTTAGTGCAAAACAAAAACGCTTTCCCTTAATAAAAAGGGAAAGCGTGTCATTTAAGAGTACTTCAGGGTCTGGCACCATATAGGTTAATCAAGACCGTGAAGAAAAACAAGCGACGCGCACAACGTCCGGCCTGCGAATCTTCGGCAATTGAGAGGAGGTGCCGTTCTCTCTCGCAATGCTGTTTGATTTTGTCAACCAACATCGGAAAGAGCTCAACAAACCCCTGCACACGGCGATAGGTTCCGGTTTCAGCATCATGCTTCATCATCAATCTGACTGCATCAAGGGGGACGAACTCTCTGCTCCATAATTGAAGCCAGAATCCCGCAGAGGGCTTAACGCCATGGGAATACTTGTCGTCCAAATACTTGAAACAAAAGTTCGCCAAACAGGCATCGGTCTCGGGATACTTCAGTCCGTCAATCAGCAGGTTGTTGCACTCCATTGAGAAGCCGTGCATACCCCCGTAGCGGAGGATATAGCTCTTAAATCGGGCTTTGTCTTCTTCATCAATGGCGGCAAGCTTGAGGCTGCGATGTTCCAAATACTCGTGGCGACGATTGTACATCAACTGCCACAGCGACATCATCTCTTTTTTTATCTTCACGGTTTCCTGTTCGGATAAACTTTGCGGATGAATGGCATCAAGAGCATTTTCTTTTACATCTCTCTCGAACGACGGCAAAACAGCGGCATTCTTGTTCTTGCGGCGGCGGGCAGCTTCTTCGGGGTTGTCTGCCTGCCAACGAGTGCGCATCTGTTCTATCTCTTGTTTGCTTGGTCTTTTCTTCATTGCAATAATACAATTGATTTACAGACCGGCGGCGAAACTCGAGATTCTTGCCATCAGCGGGCGGTTGCCTTCCGTCTTGGCGCAGACCATGGCCACATTGCAGAACTCGCGATAGGCAGCACGGGTTGTCTTGTTGACACGCGGCTTCTTGAGATACAGCACGGCCTCGGCCTTGTACTTGGTAAGCACCTTCCGGAAGTGTGAAACAATCATCTCATCGCACACGGCTTGGATGAGGCTCACCCTTGATTGATCGTCGGCGTTGTTCAGTTGATTTTTGAAATCATTCGCTTGCTTTTTTAATTCTTCTTTACTCATAAAATAAATAATTTAATTAAACATAAAAATTAGGTTATCATCTTTATTATAGACAAAAAATTTTTAGTTGCAAGTATTTTTTTAAAAAATATAGATTTTTTGAACTTTTGCATTTATTATAGCGTTATACAGAGTGTATAAAAAAATTACAAAGGCAAAACCATGAAAAAAAACGTATTTTTTGCAATAATTTTAAGCCTTGCCGGAGTTTTTGTCTGGCATTATCAAAATTTGTCTTCCGACAATAGCCGATTCGTTACCGCAAGACTGACCAAAGGTGATATAACCGAGCGGGTTTCCGCATCAGGTACCATCAATCCGATTTCCAATATTGATGTCGGCACCCAAGTTTCAGGGCGAATCCAAAAAATTTATGTTGATTACAATTCATTGGTTAAAAAAGACCAGCTTTTGGCAGAAATTGATCCGTCTTCTTTTAAATCAAATGTGGCAAGAGAAAAAGCCAATTTGGACGTTGCCAAAGCGCAGGTAATGAGTGCCGAGGCCTCAAGAGATTACTACAAAAAACATCTTGAACGCATAAAAAAACTCAATCAGCAAAATTATTCCGCCGACAAAGAGCTTGACGAAGCAATTAAAAATTATGATACAGCCGTTGCCAGCGTGGCTTTATATAAAGCGCAGGTCGAACAGGCGCAGGCGGCACTTGATTATAATGAAATTCAACTCGGATATACCAAAATTATCTCGCCGGTTGACGGGATTATTGTTTCCAAAAACGTTGAGGAGGGGCAGACGGTTGCCGCGAGTTTTGAAACGCCGGTATTGTTTAATGTTGCCGAAGACTTAACTAAAATGCAGATTGAGACCTCCGTGGTTGAAGCCGATATTGCCAAAGTCAGCGAGGGACAAAAAGTAGAGTTCAATGTTGACAGTTTCCCCAATGAAACATTTGAAGGAACGGTAACTCAAGTAAGAAACGAAGCGGTTACCACCTCAAATGTCGTAACCTATCAGGTGGTTATTGCCGTTGATAACTCGGAGTTGAAATTTAAGCCCGGGATGACCGCCAATGTTGAGATTATCACCGCCAACGAAAAGAATGTCTTTGTGGTGCCGAATAAGGCTTTGCGTTTCTCGATGGATGAGAATGTCCGTTATGCGCAAAAGGGCATCTGGATTATTGAGGATGGTCACCCCTCAAGATTAGAGATAACCTCCGGTGTGTATGATGATAACAACACCCAGATTTTTGCCCCGCAATTAAAAGAGGGACTGGAAGTGATTGTTGAAAGGTCATCACCGGATAAAAACAAACGTAACCTTCCGATGAGAGTGCCGCACTGATGTCATTGATAAAATTGGAAAATATCCGCAAGAGTTATCCCTTGGGCGAGGGAATGCTTGAGATTTTGAAAGGTATATCGCTTACAATCGAAAAAGGCGAATTTGTGGCGATTATGGGACCGTCAGGATCGGGAAAATCAACCTTGATGAATATACTGGGATGTCTTGATAAGCCGACATCTGGCAAATATTTTTTGGACGGTTTGGAAGTGGGGAATCTTGAAAGCGATGATTTGGCCGCCATCCGTAATCAAAAAATCGGCTTTGTGTTTCAAGGTTTTAATCTTTTGTCCCGTACATCGGCAATTGAAAATGTGGAACTGCCGATGATTTATGCAGGTATTCCAGATGCAACAAGATACCAAAGAGCCGTTAAGGCCTTGAAAGATGTCGGTTTGGAAAAAAGAATGAATCACCAACCAAACCAACTCTCCGGAGGACAGCAGCAACGTGTGGCGATTGCAAGGGCTCTTGTTACCGAAGCTCCGATTATTTTTGCAGATGAGCCGACCGGAAACTTGGATACCAAAACCAGTGTCGAGGTTATGGAGCTGTTTACCAAATTTAACAGGGAGCTGAAGCGGACGATTATTTTGGTAACTCACGAAGAAGACATTGCCTTATATGCCGACCGCATCATAAAAGTTGTGGATGGAGAGATAAAAAGCGATAAGAGGAATAAAAAATGATTGAGCTTAAAACGATAACCAAAATTGCCCTGCGGGCGATAAAAGCCAATAAAATGCGCTCAATTCTTACGAGCCTCGGAATTATCATCGGTGTTGCCGCGGTTATTGTAATGCTGGCAATAGGTGTTGGTGCGCAGACCTCCATTCAGGAAGATATGAAAACCATGGGGTCCAACTTAATGATTGTACGTTCCGGAACTTCCACCTCCGGCGGAGCAAGGGGAGGGCGCGGCTCGCTTCCTACCATGAAAGCCGCCGACGGTGATGCCATACAGGAAAAAATTGCCAAAATCAAATTGGCGGCACCGGTGTTAGAGCAAACCAATCAAATCGTTTACGGCAACGCCAACTGGGCAACCTCCACAACCGGAACCGACAACCGCTATTTTGAAATTAAAGACTGGGAGCTTGATTACGGGCGCAATTTTTCGGAAAGCGATATTAAAAATGCCGCCAAAGTTACCGTTTTGGGCAGAACGGTTGTCAGTGAACTGTTCGGCGATGTTGACCCGCTAAATAAGACCGTCCGTATAAAAGGTATGCCGTTTACGGTTATCGGGGTACTGCAAAAACGCGGCGAAAACGGTATGGGAATGGATCAAGATGATGCGGCGTTCATTCCGATTACAACTGCCCAGAAAAAAATTATCGGCATTACTTTTCCCGATCAGGTTAATATGATTATGCTGCAGGCGGTGGACGGCGATGCCACTTATTCATCGCAGGATGATATATCACAGCTTTTGCGCCAAAGACACAATCTGGGAGCCAATAAAGAAAACGACTTTGTGATTATGAATTTAACCCAGATGCAGGAAATGATGGAAAGTTCCACCAAGATTTTAACGGTTCTTTTAGGCTCAATCGCTTCAATTTCTCTTTTGGTCGGCGGTATCGGCATTATGAATATTATGTTAGTGTCGGTAACCGAGCGCACACGGGAAATAGGAATCAGAATGGCAATCGGGGCCAAGGCATGGGATATCCGCTGGCAGTTCTTAATGGAAGCGATTGTTTTATCCTTAATCGGCGGATTGATAGGAATTATAACCGGACTGTTGGGTGTGGAAATAATGCGGTTTTTTACAACTTTTACGCTAAAAATCGTTTGGGCTTATGTGATTATCCCCTTCGTGTTTTCGGGGTTGGTGGGGGTGATGTTCGGATTTTATCCGGCATACAAAGCCTCGCTCTTAAATCCGATTAACGCCCTGCGTTACGAATAAGTTTTAATCATCGGGGAGAGCGTATTGCTTCTCGGCGGATGCCGCGCTTATTTCAAAGTCCTCCAAAAACCACTCCATATCTTCATCGGCGGCTTTTATCATCTGATAAAATTTAGTGCGGTAAGATACAATTAAAGAACTCTCTCCGATTTTTACATCGGTCAGCATAATTTGCGATTTAGGCTTGTGCATACGAAACTCTACCGCAAAAGTTTCTTGGTTGCCGGTATTGCGGCGGTAAATAATCTCGGCGGAAACAAAAACGTTGTCAGCCTCACGGCGTGAAGATAAAATCTTAAAACTTATGCGATTGTCAAACTGCAAAGGCAAGCCCTTATAGGCGTTTTTGGCATAGCGTTTGAAAATATCAAGATAACGCGTTTTTTGATTGTCGCTCATCTCGCGCCAATATTTGCCGACCACGAATTTGGCGATATATTCAATATCAACGCACTCCGAAAACATTTTATCCAATTTGGCAAAACGTAAACTTTTATCCGATTCGGAAAATGCTTCCAAAAGCATATTTCCTTGGTTAAAGGCAAAATCTTGTGCTTCCCGCAGGCTCAATTCCTCGGCGCGCACTGCGTGAAATGCGGATATTATATAAAAAATCACAAAATATAAAAAAAGTTTACTTTTCATAAAAGAATGCCTTATATTATCATTATAGAGTTTATAATAACAGATTGGTTGAAAAAATGAAACTAAAATTATGCGTGATTTGTTTATTGTTGACATTTTACGGCACGCAAGCCTCGGCGGATAATGCCGGATTGCATTATATAAACACCCGCGGCGTGGTTCGTTGCGGTACTCCTGCCGATAATAAGATTTTTGCTTATAAAGACGATGAGGGAACTTGGCAGGGGATAAGCGTTGAGGTTTGCCGGATTATTTCAACCGCGGTTTTCGGGCGATCCGATAGGATTAAAATGGTGCAGGTGCCGGAAACACTTATTTCCAAAGCCTTGGAAACAGGCAAAATTGATGTTATGATCGGAGGACTTCCCTATTCGGCAACCAATGAAATTTCCACCAAGGCCGCGCCGGTGGATGTGGTTTATTATGATCGGACGGTATTTTTGGCGCGTGATCCCGGAAATGCCAAGTCTATGAAAGATTTTAAGGGAGAAAAAGTCTGTGTGGTTCAGGATACGGATAATTTAAGCCGAATTGAGACCTATAACGACCGTTATAATTTGGAATTTAAGATTATGCCCTACAAGACCGCCTCGCAAGCCAAAGAAAATTTTTTGCTTAAACGCTGCCGCTTGTTTGTCGGCAATTCAATGTTGCTGCAAGATATGATTTTTTCAACTCCTGCCGGCTTGAGCGGGGTGGAAATGCTGCCGGAAACGGTTGATGAAAGACCGTTTTACCTTTTTGCTCTGAAAAGCAATACCACATTAAGGACAACGCTTAAATGGATTATGAACGCGGTAAAACTTGCCGAAGAGCTGGACTTGAACAAAGATAATTATCAACTTAATATCGCAAGCCGTGACCCGACCACGCGTAATCTTTTAGGAGGAGATGAAAAACTGTGGAAACGTTTTAAGCTGGAACCGAATTGGGTTCAAATTTTGTTGAAAGAACGCGGCAATTACGGTGATATTTATAATCGTGCTTTCGGCGAAAACTCGCGCTTTAAGCTTGAACGCGGAGCTAATAATTTGCAGAAAAACGGCGGAAAAATCAAAACCGAACCGTTCTTGTAAAAATTAAAAATCTCCAAGATGAAACAAAAGAGGATACCCATAGGGTGTTCCTCTTTTGTTATATCTGAATATGAGATGGATTCAAATCTCTATCGCTTCACCGGCAAATTTATGTATTGTTATGGTTTCCGAATAAGAACCTGAGGCTATTTTTGAACGAGCAGTTATTTCGCAAGAAGAGGGAAAAACTTTAAACAAATCGCCGCTTCCGGTATATGTTATAAAAAATATGCAATAATTATCATAACCACCTCCAAACATATAATGTAGTGCATTTGTGCCGTCCGATGTTACAACCATTAAATCGCCACAAGGCATGCTATAGCTAGAACAGGTCCCGTAGTGAGAAGTGCTTGCTATGAAATATCCCGGTAATGCATTAGATGCGGAGACAATAGCTCCTTTATTATAATAACGGATTGTACCAGATTCATCGTAACCCCAAGAAGAATATGCGCTATGTCCAGGATTGATGACAATGGTGCCGAGATCTATATCACCGGTTTTGGTTATATCGTCAATATTGGAAGATCGAAAATTGGCTAAAACTATTTCGTGGTCAATGGCGGTGGAAATTTCAAAATTTTCGGAAACAGCCACGGCGTTATATGCGGTGTAACTTACGCCTGCTAATAAAAGAATTAAAAAAGTTTTGTTTGTTGTCATCTAAACTTCCTTTTATGGTTTCTTGTCTAAAAAAGAAAGCCACCTTTCGGGCATTAAACCCAGAGGTGGCTGGAAGTTGATAGCTGTTGAAAGGAACAGTGTCGGGTATTCTTTATATTTCCCAACCTTCCAGCCATAGTAAGCTGCAAGCAATTTTATGTCTTGATAGGACACCTTTCAAAAGGCTATCAAACCTCAAAACAGAATTTTCTCTGCTTCGATTTTCACCCTAGCATAAAAAATTCTTATTGTCAAAGAAAAATTTTATAGTTTTTTGCTTTTCCCTTTTTTACTTCTCCTCCATCCTTATGTTAATCCTGCCCCAAAAAATTGTCGTCCTGAACTCCCCCTTTGTCGTCCTGAA
>JAFUYI010000074.1 GCA_017470585.1 Alphaproteobacteria bacterium
ATGGTGTTGTTCCTGCTCCTAAAGTTTATGACTTCGGCAGTGTAACCATCCAATACACACCAGAGGCATAATTAAAATAATCTGACTAGCTCACCCTGCGGGATCTTAATCTGATTCCGCAGGGTGAGTTTTTTGGGGAGGCATTGAGCCTAAATTTCGGGAGATGCCTTGACCACCGGCTGTAAAGCCAGTGGAGGCATGACGTAGGGAGGGTGCCTCCTTCCTCTCTCGTCACCCCTCCGAGAGAGGAACGAGCAAGGTCATGTGGTCTTTTGACCACAAAGAACGGAGCGTAAATTTCAGGAGATGCCTTGACATCGAGGCAAGGAGCCTCGATGAGGCATGACGGAAAAAAGGGCAAAAATAGGCATTGACGAAAAAGAAGCCTCACAGCCTCGGGAAGGAATAAATATTGATATTTTTTTTGTTTACAAATATTTTTTTACTTTTCACGGGCGGAAGATGTGTTATATTAAGGATGTCTATGAACGTTTAGGAGATAATAATGAAAAAATTACCTATTTTAGCTCTGGCCGGTGCAGGAATTATGATTGCCGGTTCGGCTTCCGCCATTGACAGTACCGGCTGCGGTTTAGGCTCTATGGCATGGCGCGGTCAATCAGGTATTGCACCGCAGGTTTTGGCGGTTACCACCAACACTTCCTTCGGCACTCAAACTTTCGGCATTACTTTCGGAACATCCGGTTGTGATCCTAACGGCAGAGTTACCGGCGGAACTCAAAAAATGGTGTTTACTTTCTTGGAAAACAATATGGAGCAATATGCGCTTGATGCCTCCCGAGGTGAGGGTGAAACCTTGGATACCTTGGCGGGCATTCTCAATATGGATACAAAAGAATTTGCCGCCAAATCACAGCAGAATTTTGCGGCTCTGTTTCCCGATGATAATGTTGATGCCGTTTATGTAACACAGCAAATTTTTGCTATGCTCAAGGCTTAAAAAATACGCGGCTTCCGCAGAACGGGAGCCGTTTTTTTATTTCATGAAAAGAGGCTTTTTTATCATAGCGGTTTTATCATTGATGACTATGCACGAGGCATTTTCATCAGAGCTTGCTTATAGTAAATCATGGCTTTCTCTTCTGCATTATCAAAGAAACGGGGCAGGGTACGAATCAAGCATAGACAGTCCCGATTTCTTTTTATCCGCAAACGGCAGAAACGACCCGCAAGCCGAATTGAATGCGGCAATAGACCTGTTTGCAAACTCTCAAGATTTAGCAAAAATCTGTTTGTTCCCGGCACGTTATTTGTTTTTAGCTCGCCGCGGATTGATTAAAAAACAAACTTTTGATTGCCAAGAATTTGCCCAATTTAAGAAAGACCTCGCTCCTTCAGGGACAACACTGCTGTTTACCGATGCTTATATGAGCAATCCTTCATCGCTTTTCGGGCATACCTTGTTGCGGATTGACACCAACCGCCGCGGCACCCAGCTTTTAGCCCACGGTGCCAACTACGGGGCCTTTACCGACGGTGAAGAAAACAGTGTGTTGTTTGCCGTTCTCGGTCTTACCGGAGGTTATTACGGCGGCTGGACGGTTAAGCCCTATTATGATATTATTAACACCTATAACAACATTGAAAACCGCGATATTTGGGAATTTAACCTTGATTTTAATACAGAAGAACTGGAAATACTGACGGCACATCTTTGGGAAATCGGGCATACACAGACCAAGTATTATTTCTTTTCCAAAAACTGTTCGTATATGTTGATGGAATTTTTGGATGCCATCCGCCCGAGCCTTGAATTGGCGGAAAAATTCCCCGCGCAGACCATACCGATTGACACATTGAAAGCAGTTGTTGAGAGCGGGTTGGTTAAATCGGTTAATTATCGCCCCTCACGGCACAAAAAAATTATTCATCGTGTTGAGCAGATGAACCGCGCCCAATATACAGCTTTGATACGGGCGGTAAAAGATGAGGATTACAGCTTATCAGGCTTGAAAGAAGAAGAAAAACCGGACGTTTTGGAAACCGCCTATCAATATGTGCAGTATCAATTTATCAAAAAGGATTTGGACCTGCAAGAATACCGTCGCCGCAGTTTCAAAGGGTTAAGAGCAAGAAGCGGATTAACAGAACAAAAATCATTGTTAAACGAAATACCAAAGGGCGTATCTCCGATTAGAGCGCATGATTCTATGCGTTTTACCATCGGCGCGGGAAGAAAAAATCATCAGAATTTTCAAGAAATATCTTATCGCCCGGCTTACCACTCGTTAAGCGATAATCCGCACGGCTTCTTGGATGGTGCCGAAATCAATTTCCTGAATGCGAAAATAAGACATTATGAGAAAAGCCGCAAAACGCTTTTGAGCGAATTTAACATTTTGAGCATAAAATCTTTAACCCCGATAGATGAAATGTTCACTCCGCCGTCATACTCCATAAATCTCGACATAAAGCGGGCAGTCAATCCGCACTCATCAAACGAGGGATATATTATGGAGGGAAAAATTGCCGGAGGCGGGAGCCTTAATATATTGCCCTTTTGGCTGGCATATACAAAAGCCGGAGTCGGGGCCGCTTACGGCGGATTTTTAGAACACAATCAATACGAGAATATTGATTTTATCGCCGGAAGCTATGTCAACCTGCGTTATTTTATGTTGCTTTCCGAGATAAGACGTTCTTTTGCCACAAACAAAAACTATCATAAAACAAGTTTTGCGCTTGAGGGAAATATCGCGCTTTCCCGTAACTGGGGCTTGGCGGCGGAATACAAACTTGACGATTACCGCAAAAATATAACGAACAGGGAATTTGTTATTTCCATACGCCGCTATTTCGGAAGTATTTGATAAATCAGCTCTCCGATGTGTAAGAATCCGATATAAAAAAATTGACAAAAATTTTCTAAAAAGTCCCTAAAAGGACTTGCGAGCTTGTAAAAACTATGCTATAATCTTTCTCGAATGTAGAGGGAGATTAAAAAATGAGCTTTAAAAACAAAGCCTTGGCCTTTTTGATTACCGCCTCATCTTGGGTCGGAGTTAAAGGGCAGGTGACCGAAAGTTTTGCTGACAACGACACGGTTAAGGCCACAACCGAAGAGGTCTTAAGACAGGATACACAAACAGTTGCTCCTCGCGAACCGATTGTTAAAGTTCCGGACAGTATAGCCAACGATTACGACAGCTTTATTGAGTTAAGCAAATCTCGTTTGGAGAAGCTGAAAACCGCTTCCGGTGTTAATGAGTTTATGAATCGTATGCAAGCTCTCACGACTGACAGTGTGCGTGAAGTTCGTATTCAAAATCTGCGTGAAGCCGAAGAAATGATGATTTATCTTATTGCTCATTTTGAAGGTGTTCGTTGCCGTGCCTACTGGGATCCAGCCGGTAAGGTTTGGACATACAATATCGGTAATACCCGCCGCCCAGACGGCAGTGCCGTAAGAAAGGGCGACTGCATTCGTTCGGAAGAAGAATCTATTAACTGCGTTAAAGCTCATATTGATAATTTTATGATTGACGATATGGTAAAATATTTGCCGATGGATAAAATGAGCAGTCAGGAAATTGCGGTAATGGGCAGCCTGCTTTACAACACCGGAACCGGCAAACTCTATGATAAACAGAAAAATCCCAGTGATTTGGCTAAATTTGCCACTATGTGGTTTTGCCTGCGTGATGACTTATCCAAAGATATTTTTAAAGAGAAATTTTTGTCTTATAATCGCACCAAAAGCGGACAGAACCGAGTTTTGGATGACAGACGCAAAGACGAATGCCCGATGTTGTTTAATGAAATTCATATTTCTTTGGATGAACCGAGTGATCAGGAGAAAAGAGTTATCAACCTGCGCAGTACGATTTTGGCGGCAATGTACGGTTGCTATGGTGATACAGAAAAAATGCTTGAAAGATTCGATTCGGTGAAATATGCAATTAAAACAGATTCTTTGCAACACGCCATTCAAGCTGATTTGAACCGGACATATCGCCAGCCGATACGAGCCAAAACCAACAATCGCTACCGCAATAACCAGCGGCATCACTGATAAAAGAAGCGTTTTTTAAGTGCTGTGAAAATTTTTTTTAAAAACTTTCATTTTAGCCTTGACAAACGAAAAATAAAGGATATATATACTTCCATATTTATCGCGGGGTGGAGCAGCTCGGTAGCTCGTCAGGCTCATAACCTGAAGGTCGGAGGTTCAAATCCTTCCCCCGCAACCAATATCAAAAGCGGAAGTTTATACTTCCGCTTTTTTCGTGTTTTAAATATCACGCAAAGTCCGAGAAACAGTGCACTTTAGAAATTTTTCCGATGGGCGTACCTCTTCTTTTTTATATACAATTTTTTCCTAAAAATAAGGCAAAAAACGCCAAAATATATACTTTTTTGATGTGAAGAATTTTCCAAACTCCGCCCTTCATAAAAAGCCGATATTTATTGCTAAACGGCTATTTTCTTCCTTTTTTGATAGCATTTCCCTCTAAAGATGCACTGATAATTAATTTATATTTTTATCAGCAAAATCATTGAGTTAAGTAAAAAATTAAAAAAGATGGCCCCGATTTTACTTTTAAACGGGTGGTTCTGTCGGAGGTAAAAAATGACAGACACCAAAAAGATTGTAAAAATTCTGCTACCGGAATTGCTAAAGTTAATTGATGGTCAAAATAGTTCGGAATTAGTGCAGAAAGGACTGGATAATGAAGAAAATCCAAGCATTCGTGTTGTTATGAAAGGAGCTAAAAATGGTAGAAAGTAAAGTGCTTCAGCTTAACGAAATGAGTGTGAACGAACTAAAAGATTTGTGGCGGCAATATTTTGACAGCGAGCCGATTTGGAAAACAAAACGCTACTACATTCCTCGTTTGGCATATCGTATGCAGGAATTGGTTTACGGTGGCGTGCCTGAAAACATTAGAAACATTCTGCTGGGCAAAACAGTCAGACGAGAGTTCCCTGATGAAAAGATGGATGGACTACCAAAGGTTGGCACAAGACTGGTAAAAACGTACAGAGGCAAAGAATATAGCGTTATTATTTCCACCGCAGGTTTCCAATTTGATGGCAAATTTTATAAAAGCCTATCAGCGGTGGCATATAAAATATCGGGCAAAAAGGTCTCCGGACGTTTCTTTTTCGGATTAGGAGATAAATAATGAAAGCTATCAAATGCGCCATATACACCAGAAAATCAACGGACGAAGGACTTGATAAAGAATTCAATACGTTGGAGGCACAACGTGAATCAGGTGAAAATTATGTAAAAAGCCAGATGCATCAAGGTTGGCAAGTAATTGAAAAACATTATGATGATGGCGGATACTCCGGCGGCACCTTAAAACGCCCCGCCCTGCAAGAATTGTTGCAAGATGTGGAAAATGGAGAAGTAAATATGATTGTGGTTTATAAAATTGACCGACTTACCCGCTCGCTGATAGATTTTGCAAAACTGGTGGAAGTGCTTGATCGCAATCAATGTTCGTTTGTGTCGGTAACGCAAAATTTTAACACCTACGATTCGATGGGACGATTAACGCTTAATGTTTTGCTGTCGTTTGCACAATTTGAACGAGAAGTCATAACCGAGCGTATTCGTGATAAGGTTGATGCCTCAAAGAAAAAAGGTATGTGGATGGGTGGAAATGTGCCTCTTGGTTATGATGCCATTAACAAAAAGCTTGTTATTAATGAAGAAGAAGCTCCAATAATAAAATTAGCATTTGAAAAATATCTTGTTTTACGCTCTGAAGTTGCTGTGGCGAGCTGGTTGAATAATAACGGTTACACCACGATGAGCAAAGGTAACAACGGCAGATTTACACATATCCGTGTCAGCAGTATGCTTCGCAATGTTATTTATATAGGTAAAATTACGCATAAAGATAAAATTTATGACGGGCAGCACGAAGCTATTATTGCGGAAGATTTATTTGAATCTGTGCAAAAAATCAAAGATAAAAATCGAGCCGGACGATTAGCCCCATCACGTTTTATAGAGCACGCTCTATTAAAAGGTTTGATTGAATGTGACTGCTGCCATGCGGCGATGGTGTCAACAAAATCAAATAAACATAACAAAATTTATGAATACTACACATCGGTGCGAGCGGTTAAAGAAGGTTATAAAAATTGTCGTGTCGGTAATGTCCCTGCTGGAGAGATGGATAATTTCGTGCTAAATCAACTTGCTGATATTATTAAATCGCCCAAAATACTTGGGGGCTTGATTGATGAGGCAAAAATTCAGAGGCCTGATATCAGTGATATTCAAATAATCAATAAATTAAGTGACAGCAAAGATTTTATCCATCGGGTGTCGCCTACTGTTCAAAGACAACTCATTGAATTTTTTATCCAAAAGGTTCGTGTTAATACTGACCGTATTAAAATAATATATACGGACACAGCGATAGAACTGATGGATGATGAAATGCGTGACAAATTATTCCCTAATAACATTGACGGCAAAGAAAATGAAATAATGTTCCACGTTGAATTACACAAAAAGCGCGGATCGGTTAAAATATTTGCTCCGGAGACATATAAACCCGACCTTTATAATCCTCTTTACCTTGCTCTAATTAAAGCCTTTAAGTGGCAAGAACTAATGAAAACGGAACATATAATAATCGAGGAAGTGGCGGAAAGAGAAAAGTTAAGCCGAGAATACGTCGGTAAAATTATGAAAATGACTTATTTAGCACCTGATATTGTAGCGGCAATCGTAGATGGCTCTTACCCTAAAACATTATCTGTAAACAAGATTGTTGAATCAGAAATTCCTCTACTGTGGACGGAGCAACGTCTTAAATATGGCTTCACAGATTAGTTATGCACTATGTTCTGCACATGGAAATTCGGCTTGAACTTATTGTCATATCTAAATGTTTATAAATTTCTATTTTAATTGAACATCATTAAGATTGTTTATTCCTGAATTTTGGTTCAAAAATTAACCTCTCATTAATATTTTAGCGAGGTTTATTTTATGAATCTTAAAATTTTTAACGGACTACCTGAGTATGTCCGAATAACAATTATGTCTCAAATCAGACGATTGTTAACAACAAATTTGTTTACTTATGACGACCGAGAAGATATTGCGCAAGAACTTCTACTCTTTTATTTGAAAAGATTTTATACAGTCCCCGACGTAGATGAAGCGTTGGTGGTTCACTCCCTTAAACAATACACCACCAACCTTCTGAAAAAGCGATGTAATCGCAGGGACTACCTACATTCCTCATTGGACTATGACACGTTCGATGAGGAATTTTTTTTAGCAGCGCAAGATTATGACAACATCACGCGCACCACACTATCAATGTATGCGGAACAATTTGATGCCAAGGAGAAGCAAATATTTGAACTTCTCTATGAGGGATATTCGGCTAATCAGATATCTGCCACCCTACATATTCATAAACGTGTTATCAGGAGGTTCGTTGAAAAATTACGAAATATTTTATCGTAAGTGGCTCTAGTTTGCAATTTCGATTGGTGTTCCTGTTGTAATCAACATTTTTGAAAGGAAATATAATGAGTAAACAGGAACACTATAGATATGCAACCGAAGAAGTACGCGAAATTCCGGTGGTTTATTTGCTTAATTTAGAGATGTCGATGCTTGATGAGTTGGAGAAGAAGGTGCGCGATGAAGTTCGCCGCACTTCTTTAGCTCTTAAGTGGGTGCAAGGCGTGAAGCGCATAAAGTCGGCTTCCAAAGACGATAACGGAGGTCGTCATGGACAATAAAAAGACATCATTTGTTATGTATCCGGCGGACTTCCTTGCCGCTGTGCATAACTTTAAGAAAAACGAAGTCGCCGATTTAATTATCGCGATATGCGAATTTAATTTATACGGAAGCACATCGGTAAAATTATCGGGATTAAAAAAAGACAGATTTGATTCGATTCAACACGTGATTACGCTTCATAACGAACGGTGGTTGCAAATGTGCGAAATTAACGCACAGAACGCCAAAAAA
>JAFUYI010000075.1 GCA_017470585.1 Alphaproteobacteria bacterium
ATTCCTCATCGCCGAACATATTATCAATATAACCGTTATTTTCCATTTTTAAGCCGGAACAAGGTTCATCACCGTAAATCCAATCATTACACTCGGACGGATTGGGGACATTGGCGGTAAAAGTGCTTGTGGTGGCATTATCTGCCGACACAACTCCATTCCCGATGTTATAGCTTACTACTCCTGATTTGTCGTAATGCCAACTTGGATAACCTTCGGTATAAGCCGGATTTATGGTAATAGTGCCGAGGTTTATATCACCGGCTGTGGTCAAACTCACATCATGCGCGATTGTGGCGGTAACGGTCATCGTTGCCGAGTTGCCGGCGTATGCATAGTATGAGCCGAGAGCGACACCGGCAACGCCGAGTATTAAAATATAATTTTTCATAATTTTTACTTCCGTATCTATTGTTAACAAAAGAAAACCACCCCGATGAACAGACGAGGTGGTTGGAAGCAGAAAACTGTTTGATAGAACAGTGTAGGGTATTTGGCAAGCCTTATTTCCCCACCTTCCAACCATAATACGGCTGAAAGCAATTTTTTGTCTTGTTGGACACTATCAAAGAGGTTTTCTGACCTCAAAGTGACTTTTCGCTCACTTCAAGTCCAACTTATCATAAAAATTTACCGATGTAAAGAAGAATTTTTATTTTCAACTCCGCCGGCAATCCCCTAAATAAAAGAAAATATTGAGGATAAATATTAAAGGTGTTGCATATTTTTTTTAAATATGTAATAAATTACCCCCAAATGGGCAATTCTCTGCCCTGATTGGTTATTTTAAAAAGATAAGGAATTAAAAATGGTATCACTTGCAGAGAAAATGGCTGCCAATCTTGATATGTCAGCTTTCGGCAAAGCGGATGATTTGAAAAAAAGATTGTGGTTTACGATTTTGGCATTGATTGTTTTTCGTTTGGGAACATATATTCCGCTCCCCGGAATCGATCCGCATATCTTAAAAGAGATTTTTTCGCGTAATTCCAACGGAATTTTGGGGATGTTTAATATGTTCGCCGGCGGTGCGTTGGAGCGTATGACGATTTTTGCTTTAAACATTATGCCCTATATTTCGGCATCAATTATTTTGCAGTTGGGGCAATCAATTATCCCATCATTGGCATCGCTTAAAAAAGAGGGTGAAGCCGGACATCGCAAAATGGTTCATTATACCAAAGTTTTAACGGTGTTCATTACTATTATTCAAGGTTACGGTATTGCTGTCGGACTTGAGGGCATGACCGGAGGCTCAAGCTTGTCGGCGGTGGTTATGCCGGGATTTGTATTCAGATTTACCACGGTTGTTTCTTTGGTCGGCGGTACAATGTTTATTGTTTGGCTCGGCGATCAAATCACTTCCCGCGGAGTCGGCAACGGTTCGTCCTTGATTATTACGGTCGGCATTATCGCTAATATTCCGAGTGCTTTGGCGCAGACTTTTGAGTTGGGCAGAGTAGGGTCTATGCCTTTGTGGCTTATCTTTATGCTGATGTTTATGGTTTTGGCTCTCGTTTATATCATTGTTTTGGTTGAACGCGCCCAAAGAAAAATCGTTATTCAATATCCCAAGCGTCAAATGGGAATGAGAATGACCTCGGCAGAGAGTTCGCATTTGCCGCTTAAAATTAACCCGACCGGTGTTATCCCGCCGATTTTCGCCAGCTCTCTCCTGTTGTTGCCGATTACAATCGCTAACTTCTCCGCTAACAGCGGTCCCTCTTGGGTTCAGACATTGAGCCGGATGTTGGGACACGGTCAGCCCTTGTATTTGGCACTGTATGCCTCATTGATTATCTTCTTCGCGTTTTTCTATACCGCAGTTGTTTTCAACCCCGAGGATACGGCCGATAACTTGAAAAAACACGGCGGTTTTATTGCCGGTATCCGTCCGGGAAAAAACACTGCCGAATATCTGGATTATGTTATTACCCGTTTGACTGTTCTGGGAGCTTTTTATTTGACGGCTTTATGTATCTTGCCGGAAATTCTGATTTCCAAGCTCTCGGTTCCGTTTGTCTTGGGCGGAACGACTCTTCTCATCGTGGTTCAGGTTACCATGGACTTTGTCGGACAGGTTCAGACACACTTGATTGCCTATCAATACGAAGGCTTGCTTAAAAAAGCGGCGTTGGTAAACAAGAAAGGCAAAAGAAGATAATGTTTATTGACGGCCGCAAGGGGCTTCATTTGGTAATAACCGGCGCGCCCGGAACCGGAAAAGGTACGCACGCCGGAGTTATCAAACGCCATTTCAATATTTGCCATTTGTCGGCAGGGGAGATGCTGCGCGAGGAAATCCGCAAAAGAACCGAAGTCGGCAAAAAACTCGAACCGTTATTGGCAGGGGGCAATTTTGCCCCCGATGAGTTGATTATGGAAATGGTTGCCAAGCGAATCCGTGAAGATGATTGCCGCAACGGCTTTATTCTGGACGGTTTTCCGCGTACTCTCAAACAAGCCGAATTTTTGGATAAAATGCTCTTGGAAAACGGTATAAAACTGGATGCGGTTTTGGAAATTATCGTTCCTGATGATGTGATAATCCGCCGCATTTTGGGGCGTTATACCTGCGTTACCTGCGGAGAAAGTTACAGTGATGATTTTCATAAACCTCAGGTTAAAGGTGTTTGCGATATATGCGGCGGGCGCAAATTTTCCAAACGACTCGATGATACGGAAGAAACGGTTGAGCGGCGTTTGGTCAAATATCGGGATTTTACCTATCCGACCATTGCGTATTACCGTGAAAAAGGAATTTTGCGGGTGGTTAACGGTAACGGAGATGTCGCTGATGTTTCGGCAAGGATAGATGAAGTTTTGGGTTTTAATTAAAAAAATTGATTTTTTTTACGATAATTTAAAGTTAATTGTTGACACAATCAAATATTAGCATATAATCCGTTTAATTTTGAAAAGTGGTGATCAACTTTTTAATGTTAATTTTTTAATATGGAGATGAAATTTGGCTCGTATAGCTGGTGTAAATATTCCGACCGCCAAAAAAATTGAAATCGCTTTGACGTATATATTTGGTATCGGTAGAAAGAATGCTCAAGATATTTGTGCAAAATCAGGGGTCAATCCGGATGTGCGTGTTAGCGATATGTCAGAAGAAGATGTCGCTAAAGTGCGTGAAGTTATTGACCGCGACTATTTAGTTGAAGGGGAACTGCGCCGTGAAGTAGGCGTAAACATCAAGAGATTGATGGATCTCGGATGTTACAGAGGTTTGAGACATCGTAAAGGTTTGCCCGTACGCGGACAAAGCACAAAGCAAAATGCCCGCACCCGTAAGGGTAAACGCAAAACCGTTGCGAATAAGAAGAAGTAATAAAAGGTAGGTTCCCAATGGTAAAAACAACAAGCAAGAAAAAAGAAAAGAAGAATATTACAGCCGGTGTTGCGCATGTAAATTCTACATTTAACAATACCCGCATTACTATTACCGATGCGCAGGGTAATACTGTTTCTTGGGCTACTGCCGGTGCGCAGGGCTTCAAGGGATCTCGTAAATCCACCCCGTATGCCGCTCAAGTTGCGGCTGAAGATGCCGGTAAAAAGGCTATGGAATGCGGTGTAAAAACACTGGAAGTTGAAGTTAAGGGACCGGGTTCAGGCCGCGAATCGGCAATCCGTGCTTTGCAGGTTGTCGGTTTTACAATTACAACGATTCGCGATGTTACTCCGATTCCCCATAACGGTTGTCGTTTGCGCAAACGTCGCCGCGTATAGCAAAGAATTTGATAGTGGGGCTGATGGGTCTTTCAGCCTCGCCGTCTTTTGATTTTCATAATTGCACTAAAATTTGAGGATATTCCAGTGATTCAAAAGAATTGGCAAGAACTTATTAAACCGTCCAACGTAAATATTGAACCTTGCGAGGGCGGACACAAGTCTAAAATAGTGGTTGAACCTTTGGAAAGAGGTTTCGGCTTGACTTTGGGCAACGCCTTGAGAAGAATTTTGTTGTCTTCTCTGCAGGGCGGAGCTGTTACTTCGGTCAAAATTGACGGAGTACAGCACGAGTTTTCCAATATTCCCGGTGTTCGTGAAGATGTAACCGATATTGTACTTAACATTAAGTGCTTGGCGGTTGCCGTTCACAGTGAGGGAACGAAAACCATAACCTTGAAAGCCGAAGGACCGTGCGTTGTTACCGCAAAGATGATTGAAACCGGACATGATGTTGAGATTATGAATCCTGATTTGGTTATTTGCAATCTTGATGCCGGTGCCAAAATCAATATGGAAATGACGGTCAATACCGGTAAGGGGTATGTTCCGGCAAACAAGAATAAACCGCTTGATGCCGTAATCGGACTTATTCCGGTTGATGCGATTTATTCTCCGGTTAAACGCGTTTCCTATCGTGTAGATAATACCCGTGTAGGACAGGATACCGACTACGACAAACTTACAATGGTTGTTGAAACAAACGGTGTGGTTTCTCCTTCCGATGCCATTGCTTATGCCGCCCGCATTATGCAGGATCAGCTTAAACCGTTCATTACCTTTGATGAACCCGAGAATGAGGCTGAAATCGAGAAAGAAGAATTGCCGTTCAGCCGTCATTTGTTGCGTAAGGTTGAAGAACTTGAGCTTTCGGTTCGTTCGGCAAACTGCCTGAAAAACGACAATATCGTATATATCGGCGATTTGGTACAGAAGACCGAAGCCGAAATGTTGCGTACTCCGAACTTTGGACGCAAGTCTTTGAACGAAATCAAAGAAGTGCTTTCCAAGCTGGGTATCCATCTCGGTATGGAAACCCCGGGTTGGCCGCCGGAAGATATTGAAGAGTTGATTAAGAGAGTGGATGAACACTTCTAAAAACTCATATAATTGACTGTTGATTAAAGCCTCTTTTGTTTATGTACATTTTTGTACACTGCACAAAAGAGGCTTTTTCCGTTGTTTCTTTCTCCTTTACCTCGTCGCTTGAAAACAACCACAGGAGCGTTTCTTCCTTTTTTCATGCCCGACCTTATCCTCCCCATGTCTATACTAAACACCCCAAATTGTCGTCATAAATACCCCCTTGTCGCCCTTAACAACCAAGCTGTCGATCCTGAACTCCCCTTTGTCGTCCTGAATACCCAATTGTCGTCCTGAACTCCCCCTTGTCGTCCTGAACTCGTTTCAGGATCTCTCAAAAATAGATGCTGAAACAAGTTCGGCATGATATTGGGAGAGTAAGGCTAAACACTATTTTTGTCATCCTGAACTCGTTTCAGGATCTCAAGATTCCGAAATAAGCTCGGTTCCCTTTCCTTTTTATGTCATCAATGCCGTGCTTGACCTGATTATCCATTCCCCTCACTGATGTCATTGCCTGGCTTGACCCGGCAATCCAGGTCTATAAATAAGCAAATTGTTTCACCTGGACGCCGCATCAAGTGCGGCGTGACATAGAAGGGGAGTACGCCGAAGAAATATGCGGCGTGACGTAGGAGAGTAAGAGTAAACGCTGGTTTTGTCGTCCTAAACTCCCCCCCCAATTGTCATCCTGAACTCGTTTCAGGATCTATTTTAAAGATCCTTTATAGGGAAATGAAACATCAACGTGATTTAAATATGTATTGACAATATTAAAACAATAGTTTATTATTAAACTATAAAGAAACAAAGGCAAAAGGAAAATTAAATGCCGGTTATTGCGAGATTTTTTGGAATTATTATCAAAATGTTCTTTATTAAAAAAGAACACCAACCGCCTCATATTCACGTTGTTTATGGTGAATATAACGCTACTTTTGATATTCAGACTGGGGAGATGCTGGAGGGAGATTTAAGTCCGCGTGCCAAAGCTTTGGTGCAGGAGTGGATTGGTCAGCACTGCGATGAGCTGCTTGAAATGTGGAATAGCCAAAAATTCAAAACCTTACCACCGTTAGAATAAGGAGGTTGTAGATGTTTATTCATGCACGAATTGAAAAAATTAAAGCCTTGCCGGATTTTATTTTGCTGGTAACCTTTATCGGAGGTATTGAAAAAACCTACGACATGAAGCCATGGATTGAAGAAAACGAGGCTTTTAAACCGTTGGCAGAGATTAAAGGGCTTTTTGAGAGCGTGCGCGTGGATTGCGGAGGTTGCGGCATTGTTTGGAATGATGATATTGACCTTGATTCTCATGAGATATGGGATGATGGCAAAGAGGTAATAAAACCTAAAAAAGAAAACCTAATCGTCGGAGATGTCCTGAAAGAGGAATTTTTGAAGCCATTTAGCGTTTCTCAATATAGACTTGCTAACGATATTGGTGTTTCAAAAATGTTGATTAGCAAAATTATAAATGGTCAATGTGCAATATCCGCTGATGTTGCCGTTCGGCTTGCCAAGTATTTCGGCACAACGCCGGAGTTTTGGCTAAATATGCAAAATGCCTATGACATTCGCATTGCAGAAAATAAATTAAAAGAGAAAAAAATAACTATTCCGGCATTTTGTCCGGCATGATGCCCAAAAGCGGCGAAGACAATGCCGAACTTGTTTCGGAATCTTTTTTTTGAGGTTACTCCCTCTCTGTCGCCCCTCGATTCCGTCAGGAATCGTCAAGGGGTCTCATGACCATTCCTCCCGCCGTCATGCCTATTTTTTTGCCTCCGGCAAAAAATTCAAAGGGTCTCCCGACCACGAAGAACGGTGCCTAAATTTCTGGAGATGCCTTGACGAAAGCAACCGTACGGTTGCTTTCGAGGCATGACGTAGAGAGGGAGGCATTTTACCCCGCTTGTCTTGCTGAACTTGTTTCAGCATCTTTTTGAGATTCCTCTCTTCGCCCCATCTCTTCGGCCTCTTTCCTCTCCTATGTCACGCCGCACTTGATGCGGCGTCTTGAGATCCTGAAACGAGTTCAGGATTACAAAACCGGTGTACGACCTTACTCTCCCTTGTTATCAATCCCGAACTTGTTTCGGCGTACTACCCTTCTATGTCACGCCGCACTTGATGCGGCGTCCAGGTTAAAAAATAAGCTGATTATAGACCTGGATTGCCGGATCAA
>JAFUYI010000076.1 GCA_017470585.1 Alphaproteobacteria bacterium
AAAAAAGGGAAAAGCAAAAAGTGCAAAATTTTGCTTTACATTACTGATTTTTTATGCTAGGGTTGATTTGAAGTGAATGGAAAGTCGCTTTGAGGTGTGATGACCTCTCTACTGACGTTTTTAAGAAAACGTTAAATTTCTTCCTGCTATTGCGGTTGGAAGGTTGAGGAATAAGGTATAATCCAAATACTCAACACTGATTCAGTAGTCAGTCATCAACTTCCAACCACCTCGCGGGTGAATGCCCAAAAGGTGGTTTTCTTTATAACGTTAATAAAAAGAAGGAAGTTTAGATAATGAACAAATATATTTTATTACTCGGTGTGGCGGGAGTCGCCTTTGGCTCTTATTGTGCTTACGCTGGCAATTCTGCCACAATGACCGTTACCGCCACAATTGCCCACGATGTCAGTTTGAGCGTTACTCAAGATATTGAATTGGGAACTATCAATTTGAATCCGGCAAGTATGGGGGGAACTTATTGGGGGTATAATTCTTCCGGAGTATATTCCAAAAGTTACGGTAACGGTATTGTGTCAGCTCCTAATGCCACGGTGGGTGCTTTCAGTGCCAATATCCCCAATCCTGAAGATTGCAATATCCAAAACGATTCTTGCGGAGGGTTAAGTATCAGTGCTTCCGGCCGCCTCTTTGGTTCTGAAGGAGATTGTGATTTTAAAATGATTCATAACAGCGGTTATGACTTTACGCTTTATCCAGCTCAATGCTATATCGGTGATAGGACCGCAGCGGTCAGTGTCGGGGCTCATGAAATAGAATTAACCATCAATTATTCTCCGAGCTAACTGAAAAAAGAAAACCCCCGTTACATGAACTTTTCATCAATCGGGGGTTTTCTTTTGTTCGGCACGAGATTTTACGATTTCCATAAATTCTCCGACCGTAGTTTCTTTTGTGATGTCGTTTGCTTCAATGATGACATCCATTTCTTTTTCTATTTTCATTGAGACGATTATAAAATCCAAGCTATCCATTCCCAATTCGTAACAAAGGCGATCTTGGGCTTCAATCTCTCTGTCAACATACAATGATTCGCGCAAAATCATCAATACTTCTTTTTTAATGTCGTGTTCATTCATAAAAATAATTTTTTAATTATACTAATTGACAACTATGATACATCGTTTTTTTATATTTGTCCATATATAAATATAAAAAAACCACTCCGAAGAGTGGTTTTTAAAAGACACAGGCAATCATCAAAATCAGATGACCATCAACACCTATAGCAACCGCACCCTTCCAATAGCGCAAGTTCCGGGACATTTGCCTTGGTCTTCAATTCTTACGAACAGGGTGGAAGATACAACATATTTTTTAGTTTGACAAGCAAAAAACTAAAATGTTCCACTATATTTTAATCATCATCGGCAAGGTGTGGTGATTTTTCTTTATTTTTCAAAACCTCATCTATCACATCTTCAATTTCCGGTTTTACTCTCCACGGCGAAGAAACATACTTAAAATCAACCCGCGCCGTTCCTGTTCCCGAAAAAGATATATTGCCATATCCTAAAATCCGCCCCCAAAAACTCTGTTCAATCTGTATTGATTCGATTTTATCAATCTTTATTTCCGAGGTCTGCACCGAAACAATGCCGGTTTTAAAAATCACACGGCGCGTTGTGCAAGCCATTTCTGTCAATCTCAATTCCAAAAACAAATACAGCGGATAAATACTCATCATTGCCGCCAATACTATCATAATTGTTGAGAGTTCACTTTCTTTATCATTGTAAAAATCATAACCCAACAGCAAGCAAATAAAAGCTATCCCTCCGAAAATCAAAAAGATAAAATAAAATTCCAGCCATTTAACCCAGTGGTAATAAGCGCGAACTTTAATTTTTTCATCTTGTGAAAGAGAGCCTTTTATATATCCGTCAAACATTTATTTTCTCCAGAAGATGCGCGTAAAAACAACCAAAAGGGTTAAAATTTCCAGCCTTCCCAACAGCATAGCTACTGCCAAAATATATTTGACCTGCGGTGAAAAAAAGCCGTAATTGCCTTTCGGACCGATTGATTGAGCAACACTGGGTCCCACATTGGTAATACATCCCAAAACAGCGGCGTACGCCGTGAAAACATCCACTCCGCACAAAGACAAGAGCAAAATCAAGACCGCTGCGGTTATAAAAAACAATGTTATAAAAATCAACACCGATCCGACAACGCTGTTTTCGATCAAAAATTGTTTTATTTTCAAAGGAGTAACTCGCTTCGGTTCAACAGCAGAAACAAAAGATTGCTTCAAAAAGGCTGTTATCACCTGCCAGCGGAAAATCTTTATGGAACCGGTTGTTGATCCAGGACATCCGCCGATAAGAGAGATTAAAGCAAACGCCGCGACCGCGAATGTTCCCCAACTCAAATAATCGGCAGAAGAAAATCCGGTAGTGGTTATAATTGCCGCCACATTAAACGCCGCATAGCGCAGTGCCTTAAAAAAGCTGTCATAAACACCGCTTATTCTTGCCCATAAAGTCATAATCAACACAATCAGCGCATAGGTTTTAAGAAAAGCCTCAACCTGAATGGTGCGGATTGATTGCCGGACTTTATTCTGCAGCAACATTACAAAAAATGTCATCGGCAACGAGGAAAGCAACATAAAAAAGATAATAATAATTTCAATTTTGAGGCTGTCGAATGCCGCTATAGAATCATTTTTGGTGGAAAACCCAGCGGTTGCCACCGTTGAAAAGCCGTGGTTCACGGCTTCAAACCAGCTCATCCCCGCCATATAAAGGCACAAAATACAGCCGACAAGGAAAGTTGCATAAACTATAATAATACGCTTGGCAATATAGTGAAATTTGGGCATAAACTTATCATTGACATCGGAATTTTCGCGTTGGAATATCTGCATTCCCCCGATACCCAAAAAAGGCAGCAACGCCGCAGCAAAAATAACAACGCCGATACCTCCGGTCATATTCAAAATCGAACGCCAAAGCAAAATCGGCTTGGGTAAGCTCTCTACATCTGCAAAAACAGTGGCTCCGGTGCCGCTCAATCCCGAAACTGCTTCAAAAAAAGCATCAGCAAACCCTTTTGTAACACCGCAAAGCATAAACGGAACAGCTGCCAAGAGGCTTAAACTTAACCAACTTGTTGCCGTAAGCAAATAGCCTTGCCGCATACTTATCGTATTGATATTGGTGCGGTTGGATAAAAACAGCGACACTCCGATAAAAAGGGTAAAAATAGCCGCATTCAGAAACTGCGACCAAGTCACACCGAAAGTGTACATATCATATCCGGCGGTTATCAGCATGGCACAGCCTAAAACGCTGATAAAATAGCCGTTAATCATCAACACCAACTGCCACATATTTACGATTTCCTAAAATTTAGCGTGCGGCTACCCGATCGGAATACCCCTTTTCAACCATAAGAGCGTTAATGTCAATGTCATCAATATAACATTCTGCCGTTGCGATTTTATCCTCCTTGGTATAAGCGATAATCTCACATACCACTTCGGCATCCTTGGCAAATTCTTTGAGCAGAACACCGGCCTTAACACCGCGTCCGTTTAAGGGATTGGAATAAATACCGTAGAGGAAAATATATGTATCGTTAATCGTTAATTCATTGGCGTTATGAATTTTGGCTGTTCCCGAGATAATAAGCGGTTTATCTAAATAATCAAGATTGCTGTATTCGCCGTAATGCAAGCTGTAGTCAAATCTTTCTTTGGATTTTGCCGGTGCGGAAGGAACGGGTTTGGGCTTTGGCGCAACAATTTCCGGTTCTCTTGAAACTTGCGGAATAACCATCTGTGCCCGCGGAGCCTCAACCTCTTCTTCGGCTCTTCTGATGTCGCGTATATCAACCACATCTCTTGCCTGATTGGCCAAAACATCAACCTTTTTGGAGGCTTGTCCGCTTACAACCTCAAACATCTGCCGTCTGACATCGCGCGAAGAGGTCTGTTTCGGTCTTTCAACCAAAGCGTCGGTACCCTTCAGGGTTTGCGGAACAATTACTTGATTTTTAACATCGCTGTAAAGTTTCAAATACCAATCATAAACCTCTTTCGGTTTTACGCCGTAAAACATCGGAATACAATAGGCGATTACCCCGATTGCCCCCAAAAACATCAGGCAGCGCAAAGGTTTGCGGATGGGATAAGTTACAAACATCACCGCGCGGTGAATAACCCCGGCCAAACCGGAAATTTGCCGTACATCGTCTTCTCTTCTCTTTGAAAGTGCCATTTTTTCCTCCGTTTTTTATAAAACTAACCTGTTATTTGCTGTTATTCAAGCAAAAAAGCAATTATTCAACGCCTTTTAACAAAAACTCGGGCAATTCATCAAGCGCAGATGCTCCTGCCGCTCCGCGATGACCGCCGCCACCGAATTTTGCCGCCAGCTTTGACACATCTACTTCCGGTTTTATCGAATAAAAAGAAAGATTCCACTTACGTTTGGCATTCATATAAAAATTTATCATCACATCATATTTTGATCGTTCGGAAAGTGAATCATAAAAAGCCGAGTAACCTTGCGGCATATTGGCGCATATACATTTCAACCCCTCAAATTCGCTTGCAAACGCCATGGAACGCACCAAGCGATAATTGCGCACGTTTATCCATTCTAAAATCCTTCTTCCCTCATCAACCATTTTATCAATATCCAGTTTTCCGGCGAACAAATCACTCCAGATTTTATCATCAGGAGCATTTATCCCCATTGACTGCATGGCATATTCAAAAGGTCTTACCCTTTCATCTCTTAAATCAAACACATCATTTCTGCCCAACAGTTCAACTCCCAAAGGAAGAGCTTTGTCGGGATAGAAATATTGCCAACATAATTCTATTGCCGCCTGTCCGATTTTGCGCAATCCCTTAATCGTAGGGCAGCCTTTTTGCAAACCCTCTTCGTATTGCTCAATGACCGAGGCATGGTGATCAATCCAAGTAAAATCTTTGGTTTTGCTCAATTCAAACATAAAATCAATCGGCAGCGCAAAATCGCAGACAATAATTTTATCGTGAAGATTGATTTTATCATAAGGAATTTCCATATCATGGTTTAATCCCAAAAGCTCAATTTCGGGATACACGCTTTTTACAACGGCTCCGGAGCCTTTTCCGTCATGATCGGCAATGTGATATATACAAAGCATTGTTTTCTCCTAGTCAAGATCTATTTCCATATTGTCGTAAGCCGGTTCAACATTTGCGGGTGTAATATTAAAAATCGCTTCATAATCACATTCCGCCGCCATGTGGTTAATTACGGCTTTTTGCGGATGAACACGTTTAATATCACTTAAAATATCATCAAGTCCGGCGTGAAACTCCGAGCCTTCCGGAAGAGTGAGCGGCACCACCATCAGTTTTACCGGCTTCTTTATCATTTCAAAAGCTCTTTCTTCTATTTTGCGATAATCGGCAATGTAAACTATATCTCCGTCGTTGAAGATATAACCGGTTGAGGGCATCATATGCCCCATAAGCCGTATCGGTGTTATTTTCAAATCATCAATATAAAACGGCTCGTAATAGTTTATTTCATTAGCAATTAAGCTTGGATGAGTAGAAACATTATTTAAATGTTTAGGAGTTGCCAAAAGATAGGGAAAACGCTGCTTTATACCGCGCAAAGTATCGGGCGAAGCATAAAAATTGAGGCTGCGCGAGGTAATACGGTTTATCTCCCGCAAGTCATCAATGCCATGCAGATGATCGGCATGCGGATGAGTGTACAAAACGCCGCTTAAAGTATTGATATGAGCTTTAAGAAGTTGAGTGCGCAAATCCGGCGATGTGTCAATTAAAATCCGCGTTTTGTGATATTCCAAACACACGGTTGTTCTGGTACGGCAATTTTTGGGATTGTTAGGGTCGCAAGCCCCCCAGCCGATAGCTATAGCCGGAACTCCGGGAGCAGCACCGCTACCCAGAATAGTCATTTTATACGTCAATATTCATACCTCCCTTTATCACTTGCTTTACGGAAGAGATTATAAAAGTTCTGCGATGTCAATTCCGCTATTTTTTCAAAAGACATATTTTTAATCTGCGCCAATTTTTCCGCTACAAAACGCACATTGGCAGGCTCGTTGCGATGTCCGCGCAAAGGAACGGGAGAAAGAAAAGGCGAATCGGTTTCAATTAAAAGTCTGTCCTCGGGGATATGGGCGAAAATCTCGCGCAAATCTCCGCTTTTATTAAAGGTTATAATTCCCGAAGCCGAAATATAAAAGCCGATTGAAAGGGCAAAATTTGCCAATTCCTCACTTCCCGAAAAACAATGTATTTCCCCGAAAAAAGGCTTTTCTTTATAAGATTTATCTAAAATATCAATAGTGTCTTCATCGGCATCTCTGGTATGAATAATCAATGGGAGCGATGTTGCCTGCGCAGCTTTGATATGCTCCTTAAAAAGCCTTATCTGGTTATCTTTTTTGCTGTAATCATAGTAGTAATCAAGTCCGCATTCCCCGATGGCAACAATTTTTTTATGGCGACTCTCGGTGATTAAATAATCGGCATTTATATGCGTGTATTCGTCGGCATTGTGCGGGTGCGCTCCGACTGCGGTATAGATAAACGGATATTTTTCGCTTAAAGCCAACTGCTCTGGCAATCCCTCGGGATTGTTACCGGCATTCAATGCCGCCGTAACCCCAGTTTCCTTCATGTGGGCGATAATATCTTCTATATCGTCTGCAAAATCGTTGAAATCGATATGACAATGACTGTCCACTAACATATTTTACCTCTGATTCATTTTACACAATTGAGTTATTATATTGATTAAAGTCTGCCGCCTGTCAAGGTTCAAGCTCTCGGTTACCCTAAAACTGTGCATGGCTTTTTCCCAAGCAAGCGCGCATTCTTCAACATCGGGAGCGGTAATAATCATATCCGCAAAAAAACGCATTATCAATTCTTGCGCCAAGAAATAGCTTTCATCACTTTGAACTGCTTTTGCAGTCCAATCCAGCATATCGTCAAGCCTAAAATGTATTCCCGATGAAGCAAGTTTTTTCAAGCCGGAATATACTCCCAAAGCTCCGTTATCCGCGAACATCAAGGCTCTTCCGATACTCCCTGCGGCAATACCCGCAAGACTTTTTATATCGCTTTCTTCCAGATTCGGGCGATAACGGCGGAGTAACACCGCCACATCACTATTGCTCAACGGTTTTAAGCTCAATTTGGCGCAACGCGATTTTATGGTCGGCAGAAGTCTGCCGATATTATGGCTTATAAGCAACAAAATGCTTTTTGTCGGCGGTTCTTCCAAGATTTTCAGCAACGCGTTGGCAGAGGCGGTGTTCATATCGTCGATACTGTCAATAATCACGACTTTCCAACCGTTATGCGATGATTTTTTACTCATAAATTCGTTAATGGTGCGAACATCATCAATGCGGATAAACGCCGATTTTTTCAAACCTTGCCGTTCGCTTTCGCTCATAGCCTCGCCGTCTTTAATTGATTTAAGGATTTTTTTGCGGTCGGTTTCAATATAATCGCGTTCAATCACTTTCAAATCAGGATGGGAAGAAGAGCTTATCAAACGATTAGACGGGCTTTCCGGATTGGTGTTAAGCGAATTGAAAGATCGGTTTTCATCCAATAAAAACCTCGCAAATTTATAAGCAAAAGTTGCTTTTCCGATTCCTTTTTCGCCGGAGATAAGCCACGAATTGTGTAATTTATGATTATTATAAGCCTCCAGAACAGCTTTCTCGGCATCTTCTTGTCCGAGAAGAAAAGTGTTGTTTTTCGGCGTTATAACATCGAAATCAGGCATCTGAAATCCTCGATTCGATAAGACGGACAATTTTTTTATGCAGTTCTTCAACCGGGCAATTCGCATCAATTACCGCATAACGGCTGTCTGTTTTGGATATTTCCAAAAAACCATTACGCAGATTTTGATGAAATTCCAACGCCCTGCCCTCGTGCCTTGTTTCCTGAATTTGGCTTGAGGCATTGCGTTCCAGTGAACGTGCCAAACCTATTTTGGGGTCAATATCCAAAATAATCGTCAAATCAGGTTTAAGATCTCCGACAGTTATTTTATAAAGTTCGTTTAAGGTATCTTTGGAAATACGATCTTTGTAACCGTAGCACTGATAGGCCATAGTCGAATCGGCGAAACGATCGCTTATAACCCATGCACCTCTGTTAAGCGCGGGAAGAATTTTTTGGCAAACGTGAATACGGCGGTCGGCATAATAAAGAAGAGCCTCGGCAACAGCATCAATTTTATCTTTATCGCCGGTACACAGTATTGAGCGCAACTCTTGCCCGATAGGGGTTCCGCCCGGTTCTTTGGTCAAAACGGTTTCAATTCCCTTTTGGGTCAGATATTCCCCCAAAAGCTTAATTTGAGTAGTTTTACCTGCCCCCTCTCCCCCTTCTAAAGTAATAAATTTGCCGCGCATTATTTGCCTCCGAATAAAAGGCGGGAAAGATTGGCTAAAATACGCCCGCCGAATCCTCTTTTTTCAACACTGTGATCGGCATAAAGCGGGATTATGCGGGGAGAATTGCCCTCAACTTCAAGGCGGACTTCACCCAATTTTTCTCCCTGAACAATCGGAGCCTTAATCGGCTTTTTATAAACGGCGGTAAGTTTTGCGGATTTTGCCTCGTTGCGCGGCAATGTAAATATTTCTTCATTTCCCGCAACCAAATCTATTTCATCTTCAACGCCCATATAAACCGGAACGGCAACAACCCGCTCATACTGTTTGAATACTTTATAATTGTCAAATTCACGGAACGCCCAGTTCATCAATTTTTCGGCCTCTTCTGAACGCTCTTTATTGGAAGTCATACCGTTCATAACCCCGATAATCCGGCGATTTCCGCGTTTGGCAGATGCGGTCAAACCAAATCCTGCTTCCTCGGTATGTCCGGTTTTAAGTCCATCGGCATCACTCATGGAATAAAGCAAAGGATTGCGGTTGCCTTGCGTGATGTTGTGATAGGTAAAGCTTTTTTGCGAAAAAATCGGATAAAACTCGGGAAAATCGCGGATAATCGCTTGTGCCAACTTGGCCAAATCCTCCACCGACATTTTGTGATCGGGGGACGGCAAACCGGTCGAATTTTCAAAATGCGAATTTTTTAATCCCAATTCGGCGGCAGTTTCATTCATCATAAGAGCAAAATCTTCTTCCGTTCCGGCAATATTTTCCGCAACGGTTATGCAGGCATCATTTCCGGATTGAATCAAAATGCCTTTGATTAAATCTTCTACCGTAACTTTATCGCCGATAGGCAAAAACATGGTTGAACTGCCGCTGGCGGCTCCTCCCTTGCGCCAAGCATTTTCACTGACCGTAAAGGTATCTTCCAACGACAAAGAACCGTCTTTAATTTTGGAAAACAAAATATAGATAGTCATCAGTTTGCTCATAGAGGCCGGAGGAACCGGAGCAAACGCGTCTTTGGTATATAAATATTCTCCGGTATCATAATCCATCACAATGGCGTTTTTGGCCTTGGTTTCAATGGCTCCGGCGTTAACCCCCGCTACGGTTGACAACAAAACGGCATAAAACAGTGATTTATAAAACTTCATTTTTTCCTCTAATTTTCAACGATATGAGCGGCAGATATGCCGTAATTTCTGATTTTTGCTTGAGCGGCGAGAGCTTGTTGCTGTCCGCTATAAGGTCCTACTCTCACACGGTAAAACAAACGTCCGTTTATTTCAGCCGGAACAATCTGGGCATCGCCGAATTTTTGCAGGCGTTTGCTCAAAGATTGCGCCGAATCTTTGTTGGTAAAGGCTCCGGCTTGAACATAAAAACCGTTATTTGAAGTACTTTTGGCTGCAGACGGTTTACTTGCCGAAACGGAGATTTGCGGCGTTTTCAAAGGCTTATCCGGATCATAATCGTAATCGGGAACAAAGTTGCCGTATCCGTTTTTGTTCTCACCGGAAGGAGTTGTTTTAGCGGCGACCGTGGAACCGGCAATCGGTGAAATTTGCGACGAATTGATTTTAGCAACCGGAGCAGCATTGACATCTGCGTACGCAGGACTTCCGGTTAAGGCCGCTTTTAAGTTTTTGCTTTCTTTTTCCAACACCTCAACACGAACCTTGGCTGTACCTTGCTCCAAGAAACCTAAAAGCTGTGCCACTTTTTTGGAAACATCAATAATGCGATTGCGGGCATAAGGTCCTCTGTCATTTACTCTTACCACCAGAGAGCGTCCGTTTTCCAAATTGGTAACCCGCACGATTGAGGGCAAAGGAAGCGTACGATGGGCGGCGGTTAAGCTGTGCATATCATACTTTTCGCCGTTGGCGGTACGTTTGGAATGGAAATCGGGACCGTACCAAGAGGCGGTGCCGACTTCGCTATAGTTATAATCCTCTTTCGGATAATACCAACGACCGAGAATTTTATAAGGTTTTCCGACCTTATAAACACCGCCTTGGTTAATGATGGCAGCAGCCTGTTTTTGCGGAGGATCGGTAATATCGGGAGAAGAAGCCGTACATGCGCTCAATCCTCCCAAAAGCCCGATTGTGGTTACAAAAGCTATTGTTTTTGATAAATTCATTGTATCCCCTAGTCAAATTCTTGGGGCATTTTATACTATTTTTTTGTGTTCGTAAAGCATTTATCAAGATTTTTAAGCAATATTTTTTACAATAACAAAAAACTCCTCTTGTTTTAAACAAAAGGAGTTTTTTTATTTCAGCGATTACCGAATACCACGACATAGACTTTCGGGTCTTTGTCATCGTCAACGTAGCCATAGACAAACTTGGCACGATGACCTTTCAGCGGAATGTCGGGAAATTCCGCCCAGGCACCTTTGTCCTCATCAAGATTGACCTTGCCCGTAACTTCGTGCAGTCCGCTGTTATCAATCAGATACTGCTGCGAAAAATCGGGAGAAGCGATGTAGAGCTTTCCGTCAACTGTCCCGCAATGGCACCAGTCACCATACCAGTCAGAGGTTTCTTCGAGTCGGAAAACATACTTCCATTTAGCGTTGGTAATTTCCCGAACATCGGCTTTAACAACCGTGCCTTTGGGGTTGACTGTAAAAGTAACACCCGACACTGTGATCTCTTTCTCAATTGCCTGTGCGTTCAATGCTATAGCAAAGAAAGCAAGACAGATAGTTGCAAGAATTTTTTTCATAATAAAAATATTTAGTTAATAATACACTGAACATCTAAATTTTAGACAAAAAATCACAAGAGTCAAGCAAAAAAAGTTTTAAATTGCAAAATTTTTGCTTTACATTGTTGATTTTTTATGCTAGGGTGATTTTGAAGTGAGCGAAAAGCCACTTTGAGGTGTGAGAACCTCTTTTCTGGTGTCCTATCAAGACAAAAAATTGCTTTCAACCGTTCTATGGTTGGAAGGTTGGGAAATATAAAGAATACCCAACACTGTTCCAGAAAACAGTTCTCAACTTCCAGCCACCTCGCGGGTTTTGTATCCAAAAGGTGGTTTTTCTTTATAACTTTAATAAAAGAAGGAAGTTTAGATAATGAATAAATATATTTTACTACTGGGCATTACCGGTGTCGCACTTGGCTCGTACTGCGCATACGCCGACAATTCGGCAACAATGACCGTTACTGCAACCATTGAACACGATGTGAGCTTGAGCATCATTCGAGATTTAAATCTTGGTACAATCACTCTTGATCCAACAGCAAGGTCATGTAATTTTTCAAGTGTCTCTTATAACATCGATGGAACTGTTGAAAATATATGTGACATAATCGAGGTAACAGATGTGACTCCGGGGATTTTTACTGCTAATATTGCCAATCCTTCGGCTTGCGATGGCTCAAGTTATGAATGCGGAGGTTTGAAAGTTCCAGCGGATACAGTCAGCATGTTTGGGGGTGGTTCAGAAAGTCATTACTGCACTCGTTTCGTAATAGCTCATGACAGCTCAAACAAATTTAAGGTTATGCCGAGAAATTGCGCCCTTACCCCCAATACAACTCCCGGTATATACGAGTATCCTATAACCATTGAATATACCGCAAGCTGATAAACAAAAGAGCGGACTTCATAAAAAAAGTCCGCTCTGTCCCTAAAATTAATTATTTGGAGTTGCAATATTTTAGGGCGAAAATGCAGGCACGAACGCCTAAATTTTGTCCTAAAATCACAAATTTTGTTTAATTTGTCAATAGTTAATTTCAGGGTTGTTTGAAAAAGTGCGCACCCTCTTGAAAATCTTGGATATAATCTTCCCAATCCTGTTCATGGTCAAGTTCATCGTGCAAAATTTCGCTTGCCATTTTAAAAGTTTCATAATCTTTGCCGAAGGTCATTTCACAGATTTGCTGATAGCGGGCAATCGCGCACCGCTCGGAATCTAAATTTTGCCGCAGCAATGCCACAACAAAATGATCGTTCGGCACTTCATAACCGCAACGGGCATATTCCGCCCATTCATTCGGGGATAATAAAGGCGTACCGCCGAGCTGAATGATTCTTTTTGCCAATTTATCGGCGTGTTCGAGTTCTTCTTGAGCGTGTTTTATAAACTCGCTTTGAATTGTCTCCCGCATAGGTCCGCTTATGATTTGAGCGGCAACCCAATATTGATAATAAGCCAGCCACTCTTCGGCATAGGCGCGGTTTAGGGTATCCAAAAGATTGGGATGATCCAATTTGCAAATTTTCTGCGCTGCTTCACCCATTTTCTTCTCCTTGTTAAAAATTGTGTGAATTACGCTGTTTAGATAATTGCAGTTAAAGAAAAATCAATGTATTATTATAAATATAATTTGTATCAGCATTATCGGGAGAAATATATGGTTTTAATATCCCCCAGTATTTTGGCGGCAGATTTCGCCAATTTGCAGTATGAGGTCAAAAAGGTTGAGCAAGCCGGAGCCGATTGGCTGCACTTGGATATTATGGACGGGCATTTTGTTAACAATTTGAGTTTCGGTGTGCCGATTGTCAAATCTTTGCGTCCGTTAAGCAAGCTTCTTTTTGATACGCATTTGATGGTTGAAAATCCTCAATCAATGATTCCGTGGTTTGTTTCATCCGGCGCGGATTTAATCACCGTCCATGCGGAAGCATCAGATGATATTCCGGCAACGCTTGATTTAATACGTTCCTTTGGCTGCAAGGCGGGAATATCCTTAAAACCGCAAACATCTCCGGAAGTATTAAGACCGCTTCTTGATAAAGTTGATTTGATTTTGATTATGTGTGTGGAGCCGGGATTCGGCGGACAAAAATTTATGTTTGAGCAGGCAGAAAAAATGCATTATTGCCGCAAATTGATAGGCAATCGTCCTGTTTGGCTGCAGGCGGACGGGGGCATAAATAAAGAAACGGCAAAAATCTGCCGTGATGCAGGGTGCAATGTTTTGGTTGCCGGAAGCGCGATTTTTAAGACTTCGGATTACGCTGCCGCCATCAGAGCGTTAAAAAATAAGGAGAAAACAAAATGACTACGGTTATGGTTATTGAAGATGAAGAAGCTTTAGGATTATTGCTGAAATACAACCTTGAAAAAGAGGGTTACAACGTGGTATGGGAAACCTCGGGCAACAAAGCTATGGCAAGTGTTGAAAAGTGTTGTCCGTCGGTGATTTTACTTGATTGGATGCTGCCCGAACTATCCGGCATTGAAATCTGTAAAATGATTCGCAACAAGCCTGATATTAAGGATATTCCGATTATTATGCTCACTGCCAAAGGCGAAGAAGAAGACAAAATAAAAGGGTTAACAGCCGGAGCGGATGATTATGTAACCAAGCCTTTTTCCGTACCGGAATTGATGGCAAGAATCAAGACCAACCTGCGCCGCGCTCCGGAGCTTTTGCCTGAAAAAGAATATGTTTTTGAGGATATTCGTATGGATTTGGTTGAACGCAAAGTTTTCCGCGGTGATAAATACATTCACTTGGGACCAACCGAGTTCCGCTTGCTTAAAATGCTGATGGAAACCCCCGGAAAAGTCTTTTCCCGCGAGTTTTTGCTTAAAAATGTCTGGGGCAACAATATATATGTGGAATCAAGAACGGTTGATGTTCATATAAGAAGGTTACGCAAATCATTAAACGAATACGGTCCAGATTACATCCGCACTGTTCGCGCGACAGGTTATGCGATTGATGCCAACACCGCAAACGAGGATGGAGAATAGATAATATGACACTTAAATTCGAGGTTTTGAAAACCATCGGAAAAACCCGCCGCGGCAAGCTTTATACCAAGCATGGCGTTATCAATACTCCGGCTTTTATGCCGGTTGGCACCTGCGGCACGGTTAAGGCGATGATGCCCGAATCGGTTGCCGCAACCGGAGCGGAAATATTGCTCGGCAACACCTATCATCTTATGCTTCGTCCCGGTGCCGATTTGGTTGAGAAAATGGGCGGGCTTCACAAATTTATGAATTGGGATAAACCGATTTTAACCGATTCGGGCGGTTTTCAGGTTATGAGTTTGAGCGGACTTCGTAAAATCGGCGAAGACGGAGTGAATTTTGCCTCGCACATTGACGGCAAACGTTTCTTTTTATCGCCGGAAGAATCCATGAAAATTCAATATAAACTCGATTCAAATATCACTATGTGTTTTGATGAATGTGTTAAACTTCCCTCACCGTATGATGTTGTAAAACGCTCGGTTGAAATGTCTATGCGTTGGGCAGAACGCAGCAAGAAAGCCTTTATTGACCGCGACGGATACGGAATTTTTGGGATTCAGCAAGGCGGGGATTATGAGGATTTACGCGCCTTTTCCGCCGAAAAACTGCGCAAAATCGGCTTTGACGGCTATGCCATCGGCGGTTTGGCGGTCGGAGAAGGACAGCAAAAAATGTTTGAGGTTTTGGATTATGCCCCTGAAATGCTTCCCTTTGATAAACCGCGTTATTTAATGGGAGTTGGTCGTCCCGATGACATTGTCGGTGCTGTTTTAAGGGGTGTTGATATGTTTGATTGCGTTATGCCTACCCGTTCCGGACGGACTTCGCAGGCTTTCACCCGATTCGGTACAATCAATATCCGCAATTCCCGCCACCGCGAAGATTACCGTCCCTTGGAAGAGGGATGCGACTGCCCGCTTTGTTCGCACTATTCAAGGGCATATATTCACCACTTGCAAAAAGCCGGCGAGGTTTTGGCGGTTATGCTTTTGACATGGCACAATATTCGTTACTATCAACGCCTTATGGCACAAATCAGACAGGCGATAGAAAGCGATACATTAAATGATTTTGCGGCGCAGTTTTACCAAGATTTGGCGCAAGGCGATATAAAGGAGCTTTAATGATGGAAAAAAGTAAATCAATAGAGGCTTTTGCCGAGCAGAACTCTGCCGAGGGACTGCGGGTTTTTGTTGCCGGCGGAGCGCGTTCCGGAAATGATGAAATTTATGTCGATGAGGCATACAATCTGGGACGCCAAATTGTCAAAATGAAGTTGCGGCTTGATTTCGGACTTTCCAATTCCGGCATTATGGGAGCCGTAGCCAGAGGGGTTGTTGACGAATGGAATAAGATTTACTGCAACAGTGACTTGAAAAGTCCTATTCAAGGCATTACCACCAACGATTATTTTTGTCTTTATCCGCACGATGACAAACTCTTAAATCAAATCAGCGATATTTTTGTTGCCAAGACCTTGGAAGAGCGCAAACAAAAGTTGCTGAAGGCCGATTTTGTGGTGTTTGCTCCCGGCGGAGTCGGAACTTTGGATGAGCTGGCTTATGACTGCGTAGCAATGCAGGACGGATTTTTAAATCTCAAACCGTTTATTTTATATAACATTGACGGATTTTTTTATCACCTTTTGGAATATTTGAAACAAATTTCCGCCAAAGGTTTTGCCGAACCCCTGCCCTTTATCGTGGTTGATAACTCTTTGGAATTGGAAGTGGTGTTCCGCCTCTTAAAACTTCATTATGTTGAAAGTCAGGATAAAAAAATCGCCTATGGCAACACCAGAGAGCTTATTTACGAACTGCCTTATTTTTTGAAAAAGAAAACCGACAGCCATATCCACGTTGAAGATATTATTGCCGAAATGGAAAAAATAAGGGAATGCGGAAGCGAGGAAGAAAAACAAGAACTTGCCGGCGAGATTGAACAGGCTTATTTGGAAAAAGAAATCGAGCGGATGTATGAAAGATTGGCAAAAACCGGACGCGACACCTCGGTTGTAAGCGATAAATTAACCAGATTGAAGCAAAGACGAATTAAACAAAAATAACTATTCTTCGAAAGATAACCTATGAATTATATTTGGGCAGCATTTTTTGTTATTGCTTTTATAAGTGCCGCGATACAGAGTTTTTTCTATGGCAATTACCATATTTGGAGCGATTTAAGCAAAGCAATTTTCCAATCATCGGAAACTGCATTTAAGGTTTCCATAGGATTGACAGGGATTTTGTGCTTTTGGCTGGGTATGATGAAAATTGCCGAAAAATCGGGAATCACCGATATTTTAGCAAAAGGATTGGCACCGCTGTTTAGAAAAATTATGCCCGATGTCCCTCAAGAATCACCTGCCTTCGGGGCGATTGTAATGAATATGGCGGCCAACATTTTGGGACTTGACAATGCCGCAACTCCGATGGGATTAAAGGCAATCAAAGAATTGCAAAAAGCAAACCCCAAAAAAGACGAGGCTTCCGATGCAGAAATTTTGTTTATGGTTATCAACTCTTCATCTTTAACTCTTTTACCGATAACGATTTTTATGTATCGCAGCACAATGGGCAGTATCAATCCCGGAGCGGTTTTCATACCCATTTTGATTGCAACTTTTGCCTCAACCGCAGCCGGATTTTTAATTGTGGCATCAATTCAGAAACTCAATATTTTCAACCGTGTGGTTTTAGCATACGCCGCGGGACTTTTAGGCGTTATTACGGGGATTGTTTGGATTTGCGAAGCAAGCTCCGATGAAATCCGTAAAATCATCCTTGCCGATGCCGGAAATATGGTTTTGATTTTGATTGTTTTTGTTTTTATTTTTCAGGGATTGCGCAAAAAAATCAATATCTATGATGAATTTATAAACGGTGCCAAAGACGGGTTTGACATAGCCGTATCAATAATTCCTTATTTGGTAGCAATGCTCACGGCAATCGGACTTTTGCGTTCATCGGGAGCTTTGGATGGGATAATTTCCGGAATTTCTTATGTCTTTTCTCTTCTTCACGTTAACACTGATTTTATTCCGGCATTACCGACAGCGTTCTTAAAACCGTTATCCGGAAGCGGGGCAAGAGCAATGATGATTGAAACCATGCAAAATTACGGAGCGGACAGCTTTCCGGCGTATGTTTCGACAGTGATTCAAGGATCGACGGAAACAACTTTTTATGTTTTAGCGGTCTATTTCGGCTCGGTTAAAATTATCAAAACAAGACACGCCCTGCCCTGCGCACTTTTTGCCGATTTTATCGGTATTGTAACCGCCATCGCGGTAAGCTATTATTTTTACAAATAATCGGCTTTAAAGAATGTTGCTTATAAAACAAATCTCCGCGCGGAGGATAATCCGGCGGAGATTTAGCAGATTTATGCCATTACAATTTATAATCTATGGTAAGACTGCCATTGTAAGTATCTTGCGCCGGAACGCTGTCATTGTAGTACAATTCTGTCCACACTCTGCACCTGCCTGAGGTGTCGGTATCAGTTAGGCCGAAGTTGAAGTGTACATTGTTCCAGTCTGCACTATCAGGTGTAACCGAAAAAGCCTCACCACATAAATAATCACCTGAAAAATCGGCAGTGAAATAACCGCACGGACTGCCGGAAATGGATTTTATACCGTTTCCTTCTCCTCCTATATCATCCCACGCACAATTGCTTTCTAGTGCAAATCCGCCTCTCTCACTCGGGTCAATAGTGATGGTGCCGATGTCAATATTGCTGATATTACGGATATTGGTTTCATGGGCGATTGTTGCGGTAACGGTCATTGTGGCGGAATTGCCGGCATAAGCAGCGTAACTGCCAAGGGCAACTCCGGCAACGCCGAGCATTAAAATATAATTTTTCATCTTAAAAACTTCCTTCTTTTATTAACGTTATAAAGAAAAACCACCTTTTGGGCATTAAACCCGCGAGGTGGTCGGAAGTTGAAGACTACTGATTACTGTAGTGCAAAGTATTTGGTAAAACCTTATTCCTTCGCCTTCCGACCATAAAAGTCGGATATATACCAATTTTACGTCTTGGTATAAACGGTAATCACGAGGTCTTCAAACCTCAAAGTGACTTTTCACTCACTTCAAAACTACCCTAGCATAAAAAATTGCTGATGTAAAGCAAAAAAATGATAAAGAGGAGAAAAAACAGCGTAAAAAGGAAATTTTATAGTTTACAAAGCAAGAATAATGACATAAAGACTTAAAGCAAGATTAAAGATACAAGGCGATATATATGTACTGGATAGGAAACTACTATAACGAAGAGAAACCGGAAGATGGGAAAGTATTCTTAAAAGACATCGTCAAAGAGCCGCTTTCCGATAGGGAATTGTTGGAATTGTGCTTAAATTTGATAATGCCTCGTCGTGACAATCAGAAATTATCGGAAGAATTGATAGAGAAGTTCGGAAGTTTTGCGAAAGTAGTGGGAGCGAAAGATAATTTGGTAATGAATTTCCCGATAATGAGGGGAAAGAACGAGGTATTTCTGCAATTATTAAAAGAGCTTTCGGCACGGGTAGCATGGCAGAAGATAAATTGGCGTCCTGTAGCGAAGGGATTGGGAGAGATAAAAGATTTTTGCCGAATAAAGATAGCGGGAAGTCCGTGTGAAGAATTGTTGTTGATAATGTTAAATGATGAAATGATACCGATAGCGGAGGAGATACATCAGAAAGGGACGACGAATGCGGTATATGCGCATCCGGCGGAGATAACGAAACGAGCAATTTACCATAATTCGCATAATATAATAGTTGTACATAACCATCCGAGCGGAGATGTAACGCCCTCGGAAGAGGATAAAATATTGACAAATATGCTGTTGTCGGCATTAAACAATAACGGGATAAATTTGGTGGATCACCTGGTAATTTCGGAAAGTGATAGCTATTCATTCCGAGATGCCGGAATGATTGAAAATAAAACGATGCCGGAAAAGACAAAATCAAAATCAAATAAAAGAAAATAGCAATAAAATAAGAGGGATATTCACCTAACACAACCTCACCATGCTCACCCCGATTATCCATTCCCCTCACTGATGAGAGCTTGACATGGTATCCATTCCCTCGCTGATGTGAACCTCCACCGGCTAAAGCCGGTGGCTTCTTTTACAGATCAAGCTTCGCTTGTCCGCAATCTTCTTTTTCTTGAAGTTGAATATAGC
>JAFUYI010000003.1 GCA_017470585.1 Alphaproteobacteria bacterium
CAAGGTATTTGATAAATCTTATTTCCTTGCCTTCCAACCGCAGAAGATCGGACATATCAATTTACGTCTTGATATAAACGGTTATTGAGAGGTTCTCACACCCCAAAGTGACTTTTCATTCACTTCAAGTCTAAACTAGCATAAAAAATGTCTAAAGTAAAGCAAAAAGTGCAATTTATTTACACCATAAACAGGCTGTCGGAACTGCCATCATATTTTCACCGAAAGGCAAAGTGTTTTCACCGGAATATAAAACAATTCCCGTAAATCTCCCACTCTTAACCAAATTATTCTTAAACCATTGTAAATGCTTGAAATCCTCTTTGCTTATACCGGAACCGCCTTTAACTTCAATTCCGACTATATCACCCTGATCATTTTCCACTATAAAGTCAATTTCACGGTTTCTTCGATCTCGGTAGTGGCGCAAGGTGTAATCCGAATTTAAATCAATTTGTGCTGAAAGTTCGTTAAAAACAAATGTTTCTATCAATTTGCCGAAACGGTCGGCATCAAAAGCGACAGTGTCATAATGCCAACCGAGTGTCGCCGCCATCAATCCTGTGTCAGTCATATACATTTTATCTGTTCTACCGACCATATCATAATCGGTCTTTGTCCACGGATGAACTCTATCGCATAAATATAAACGTTCTATCAGGGCGATATATTCTTTTAAAGTTGGTTTTGAAATACCGCAAGCCGAGCATATTCCCTCCATATCCATCAACTTTCCCGACCAAGCAGAAAGTGCGTGTATAATAACTCGAAGAGCATCTTCATTTTTTATGCTGGCAATGTCTTTGAGATCATGTTCTATCAGAGCATCCAAATAATCCCTGAACCACTCTTTGCGTTCTGCTTTATCAAATTTGACAACCTCAGGATAGCCGCCCCTCAAGGCAAGTTGCAGAATAAGAGCTTTTGAACATCCTTTAATCTGGGAGGGAAAATCCTGATTAAACAACCTTTCAATAAAATTCGGGGGACATCCCTGTATTTCACCTTCACTCAAGCCGTGAAGGCGAATATTTTTTATTCTCCCGGCGAGGCTCTCTTTGATTTTTGGGTTGCTACGCACATCAGAAGAACCAGTTAAGACAAACTGTCCGGGAGAATTATTTTTATCAACAATTCTTTTAATTTCGGGGAGGAGTAAAGGGGCTTTTTGAATTTCGTCAATGACCAATGTTTTTTTATCATGTTCCAAAAAACCTCGAGGATCATCCAGAGCGACAGGTAATAAAGTAGTATCATCGAGAGTTCGGAAAATTGCATTATCGTTTATAGCCTGTTCCGCCAAAGTAGTTTTTCCGATTTGTCTTGCTCCGGAAATAATGATAACACGGCGTGTGGTTAGTGCTTTTTCCAATATTGATTTTGCCCATCTCTGATATTTTTCCATGACGATTCTCCTTCTGTTAATGGGAAATATAGCCTGATTTGAACAAAAAGTAAAGTGAAAATTGAACAAAAAGTAAAATAGAACTTGAACAAAAAGTAAAATAGAAGCTGAACAAAAAGTAAAATAGAAATTGAACAAAAAGTAAAATAGAGCTTGAACAAAAAGTAAAATACCGGGGTGGCAGAGGAGTTTTTTAAATATTATGATTTTTTTAATGAAGCATAATTTTTTCTTTGACAACAGCAAAATTTTATGCTAGCTTAAAAGACGAAGCAGGGAAAGTTCTGCTTTGAGGTGTTCAGACCTCTTGAACAGTGCCTGACAAGACATAAAATTGCTTTCAGCTTAAATTATGGCTGGAAGGTTGGGAAATATAAAGAATACCCAACACTGTTCTGTTCAACAGTCTGAAACTTCCGGCCACCTCTAGGACTTCAAGTCCCAAAGGTGGTTTTTTTTATAACTTTAGTAAAGGAAGTTTTTGTGATGAAAAAATATATTTTAATATTAGGCGTTGCCGGAGTTGCGCTTGGTTCATATTGCGCATACGCTGCCAATTCGGCAACAATGACCGTTACCGCAACAATTGCCCATGAAGTCAATATCCGTAATATCAGCAATATTGACATCGGCACCATCACTATTGATCCGAGTGAGAGTTCGGGTAGTGTACTAGAGGACAATTGTGCGTGGAATCGTATAGGAGGAGAAGGAAACGGCATAAAATCCATTTCCGGCAGTCCGTGCGGCTATTTCACTGCCGATTTTTCAGGTGATTATTTATGTGGTGAGGCTTTTTCGGTTACACCGGAGTATGTTACTTGGAATAATATGAGCTTCAACTTCGGTGTACTTGATACCGATACTTCAGGCAGGTGCAGAGTGTGGACAGAATTGGTCTACAGTGGCAGCCTTCCGGCGCAAGATACCTACAATGGCAGTCTTACCATAGAATATCAATTATAACCGCGAGTATAATAAACATCGGAGAGGGTTACTCTCTCCGATGTTTTTATAAAAACCGAATTTGCGCCTGTGGCAACAATTATTTTTTAGCGGAAATTATTTTTAAGGCCTCTTCCAAAGTCAATACTTTGCCCTGCAAGTCTTTGGGAATGGCATAGTTAGTCTTGCCGCACTTCAAATAAGGTCCGTAACGTCCCGATTGTATGGTTATTTTTTCATTGTTGGCGGGATTTGTCCCCAGAATTTCTGCCTGCGGTTTTGCGGCAACCCCTTGCAAAATCTCTTTGGCACGTTCAAGCGTGATATTAAAGACATTATCGTTTCCGGTCAAGGAGCGGCTTTTGTTTGCCTGTTTCAGGTAAGTTCCGAATTTGCCGATATTAACCTCAATTCCTTCGCCCAACTGCCGCGGCAAGTTTAATAAAATTCCCGCCTGCTCCAAAGTAATGCTTAAAGGGTCAAATCCCTTCGGAACGGAACAACGTTTCGGTTTTTCTTTGCCGGTATCGGCACCGAGCTGTACATAGTATCCGTAAGGACCTTTTTTGAGGTAAATATTTTGCCCGCCTAAATCTCCTAAAATTTTATCTTCCGGTGTTGCAAGCTGCGGAGCGTTTGCTACTGCCGCTTCCTCGGCGGAAGTGTCAATCAACTGCTTTGTGTAAGAACAATCAGGATAATTGGAACATCCGATAAAAGGACCGAAACGCCCGAGTTTAATACCTAACCGTCCTTTATGGCAATCGGGACAGCTGCGCGGATCCGTGCCGTCTTCGCGGACGGGGAATAAATGCTCACCCAAAGCCTCGTCAATCTTATTGATAACCTCGCTCATCTGCAAGGGACTGACGGCTTGGATATTCTTGATAAATTTCCCCCAAAAACCTGAAAGCAGCTTTTTCCATTCCATTGTTCCGGTTGATACCTTATCCAAAAACTCTTCCATCTGCGCCGTAAAATCATACTCAACATACTTCTTGAAAAAGTTTTCCAAAAATACGGTAACAATCCGCCCGCGCTCCTCGGGAATAAAACGCAGTTTTTCAACCTTGACATATTTTCTTTCTTGCAAAACCGCGATTATGGAAGCATAAGTTGACGGACGGCCAATGCCTAGTTCTTCCAATTTTTTTACCAAGCTTGCCTCGGTAAACCGCGGCGGAGGTGTGGTAAAATGCTGATCAGTGAATATTTCGCCTTTGGTCTCTTTTTCACCAATCTCCACATTGGGCAAAATACGGTTGTCATCATTTTCCTCTTCATCATCAAAGCTTTCCTGATAAAGCTTCAAATAACCGTCAAAAGCAATAACTTGCCCGTTGGCGCGCAGAACAATCTCCCCGTTTGCGGAAGAAGAATCAATGCTGACCTTATCCAAAACAGCCGGATTCATCTGGCAGGCAACCGTTCTTTTCCAAATCAACTCGTAGAGTTTATGCTCATCGGCACTCAATTTGGCTTCCATCTTTTTGGGGGTGTTGAATACATCGGCAGGACGGATTGCCTCATGCGCTTCTTGAGCGTTTTTGGATTTGTTTTTATACTCTTTCGGGGTTTTGGGCAGGTATGCTTCGCCGAAATATTTGCCGATGGCCTCGCGGCAGGCGGCAACCGCCTCTTGCGAGAGGTTGACCGCATCGGTTCTCATATAGGTAATATAACCTTCTTCATAAAGTTTCTGGGCAACCTGCATGGTTTTCTTGGCGGCAAAGCGCAGTTTTCGGGCGGCTTCCTGTTGCAGAGTGGAAGTGGTAAACGGCGGAGCCGGATAACGGTTAGCCTTTTTTCGCTCAACATTGGAAACGCTGAAATCGGCGGCCTCAATTTTGGCTTTGGCGATATTGGCTTTTTCTTCGCTGTTAATGTCGAATTTCTCGAGTTTTTTGCCGTCCAAGGTGATAAGATGTGATTTTATCAGCGCATTGGCAGAACTGAAAAGTTCAACATCTACCGTCCAATATTCTTCGGGTTTGAACTTTTCAATCTCAATTTCCCTATCGCATATCAAACGCAGTGCCACCGACTGCACACGTCCTGCCGAGCGTGAGCCGGGGAGCTTGCGCCACAATACCGGTGAGAGATTAAATCCCACCAAATAATCCAAAGCGCGGCGTGCCATATATGCCGATACCAAATCATCGTCAATCTGCCGCGGGTTTTTAATCGCCTCGGTAACGGCGGATTTGGTGATTTCGTGGAATACGACACGTTCAATTTTTTTGCCCTTGATTTTGTTGCGGGCTTTGAGTTCTTCCAAAATATGCCATGCAATCGCCTCTCCCTCTCTATCCGGGTCGGAGGCAAGAATTATGGTGTCGGCATCTTTTAATGCGGCAATAATCTCTTTTAAGTGCTTGGAACCGCCGGAACTTAATTCCCAAACCATAGAAAAATCATTATCGGGGATAACGGAGCCGTCTTTACTCGGCAAATCGCGGATATGCCCGAAGCTGGCAAGCACTTTATAATCGCTGCCCAGATACTTGTTGATGGTTTTGGCTTTTGCCGGTGATTCTACGATAACCAGTTTCATTTTTTTCTTAACCCTATTTTATGCCGCTCAAGGCAACCCGATTGCCGGGCAAACGAATTACCCTGTTTTCGAGTTCCAATTCCAAAATGTACTGTGCAACTTCCGAGGCAGATAATCCCGAAATACGGATAATCTCATCAATCCCCGTTCCCGATACGGAAATAAATTCCTCTATCCGGTTGCACGGACGATTCGAAATATCAACAGTTTTTGGCTTGTTGTCAAGAGGCTTTGCCAATAAATCTGCAGATAAATTATTTTTTAATTCAAAACATCCCGTCTTTTTTATTTCCGCTATAATATCGGCGGCACTTTCGGTCATAATTGCTCCTTCCCGCAACAATTTATTCGGTCCTGATGCCCGCGCATCGGTCGGACTTCCCGGAACGGCAAAAAGGAGCTTTTTTTGCTTGCGTGCCAAATCGGCGGTGATGAGCGATCCCGATTGCAGAGTTGCTTCAGAAACCAGAACACCGATACTTAATCCGGCAATTATGCGGTTGCGGCGGGGGAAACTCCCGCCCAATGCGGCACTGCCCAAAGGCATTTCGGAGATAACCGCACCATGGGCTATGATGCGGCGGTATAAGTCTTGATTTTCATAAGGATAACAAACATCAACCCCCGTTCCCAAAACCGCAACGGTGGGACCGGAACCGCAGTAAGCATCCAATGCGCCCTGATGGGCGGAAGCATCGATTCCCCGTGCCATGCCTGAAACAATCATTATATTGTTTTCGCACAATTCGCGGGCAATCGCGGCGGTGAAATTACGGGAATTGGCAGAGGAGTTTCTGCTCCCGACTATGGCAAACATCGGCTGATAGGAAAGAGTCTTAATGTTGCCCAAAACATACAATGCGGGCGGCGGATCGCGCAATTCTTTAAGGGGGGCGGGATAATCATTATCACAGAGCAGCAAAATTTTTACACCTCGAGCCTGAGCTTTGTCGATTTCAAACCGGGCTTTGTCGGCAGAACCTAAAATTTTGCCTTGCGCCTTTAATGTTTCAAGAGCTTCTTCGGCACTCTTGCAGCTGTTGATAAGTTTTTTGAAAGCAACAGAGCCGACACCTTGCGTGTCCCTGACTCTTAACCATGCGGCAAGTTCTTTGAAATTATCCATTTTTGTCTTTCTTTTTGAATGATATTTTGCTCTCGCTTCCTTTAATCAGGCGGACGATGTTGGCATGATGGCGAACGATGACCAAAACCGCAATGGCACTGAAGAAAAGCGCATTTATTTCGCTGTCCAGAAAATAGGCGTAAATCGGAGTGGCGGTTGCGGCGGCAAGTGCCGACAGCGATGAATAGCGAAAGCAAAATGCAAACAACAGCCATGTTCCCAAGACCAATCCCGCAAGCAACGGGTTCATCACCAAAATAAAACCGAACGCCGAAGCAACGCCTTTGCCGCCCTTGAATTTGAGCCATACCGGAAAGTTATGCCCTAAAACGGCCGCTACTCCGGCGGTTAAAGCTGCCAAATTGTTTACATGGGTTAAGATACCCAAAAACATAATTTCGTTATGCGGAGCAAGTTTTCCTGCCAGCCATGCCGCAAAACCGGCTTTAGAGGCGTCCAATAACACCGTAAGCAGTGCCAAGCCTTTGCGCCCCGTGCGCAAAACGTTGGTTGCGCCGATATTGCCCGAACCGATTTTTCTGATGTCGCCCAATCCCGCCATATAACACAAAACCAAACCGAACGGAATTGAACCTAATAAATATCCTCCGAGCGCACAGCTTAAAAAAATTTCAGTCATAGCTTTCGCCTTTCATTTAAAATTTTAGTGAATATTAACCTTAAAATGCCGATTTTCAAAACTTTTTTTCATTTTTTCCCCCGCAGAGGACTTTTTTTAATAAAATATTGTAGTTTTTGGGATAAATTGTGAAAATATAGATGACAAAATAATTAAATTGTTTAATATAGAGCCAAAAACGGGATAAAAATTATGAAACCTAAATATAAACGCATACTCTTAAAGCTCTCCGGCGAGGGATTGATGGGTGATAAGCCTTTCGGTATGAGCGAAGAGGTAATCAATTCGCTTGCCGTTCAAATAAAAGAAGTTTATGAGGCGGGCGTTGAGGTTTGCATTGTGGTCGGGGGCGGCAATATTTTCCGCGGTGCCAAAGAGGCATCAAAAGGATTAAACCGCTCGGTTGCCGATCAGGTCGGTATGTTGGCAACGGTTATGAACGCGCTTTATTTGCAGAATGCTTTGGAAAAACAAAATCTTTCCGCAAGAGTTATGTCCGGAATAAGTATTCCCGCGGTTTGTGAAAGCTATATTTACCGGCGTGCGCTCCGCCACCTGCAGAAAGGGCGGATTATAATTTTTGCCGGCGGCACAGGCAATCCTTATTTTACAACCGACAGCGGAGCCGCGCTCCGTGCTTCGGAAATGGGGTGCGATGTGCTTTTGAAGGCAACACAGGTTGACGGAGTTTATTCTTCGGATCCCAAATATGATACCAAAGCCGAACGCTATGAGAGCATAAGCTATGATGAGGTTATTCAAAAAGGCTTGAAAGTTATGGATTTAACCGCAGTCGCCCTTGCCAAAGATAATCACATTCCGATTGCCGTCTTTGCTCAAAACGGGGAAAAGGCTTTAATGCGTGCGGTTTGCGGCGAAGGAAAATACACAATAATAAGTTAGCAGAGGAAAAAATGTCAGATTATTCGGAAATCAAAGAAAATACTAAAATCAGAATGGAAAAAACCATTGATTCGCTTAAAACCGATTTGGGCGGTCTTCGTGCCGGTCGTGCTCATGCCAGCCTTTTGGACGGCATAAGCGTTGATGCTTACGGCTCTTTAACCCCGGTTTCGCAGGTCGGAACCATAAGCGTTCCCGATGCCCGTTGCTTGGCAATAAGCGTATGGGACAGAGGACTTGCCAAGGCGGTTGAAAAGGCTATTCGGGAATCCGATTTGGGATTGAATCCGGTTTCGGACGGACAGCTTATCAGAGTGCCGATTCCCCCGCTGTCCGAAGAAAGACGTAAAGAGCTGGTCAAGGTTGCCGGAAAATATACCGAGCAGAGCAAAGTTGCCGTTCGCAACATTCGCCGCGATGCTTTGGACGGAATTAAAAAGCTCAAAAAAGATAACCTTATCTCCGAGGATGAAGAAAAACGTTTTGAAAACGAAATCCAAAAATTCACGGATGAAAGCATTAAAAAGATTGATGAAGTCTTGAGCCAAAAAGAAAAAGACATTATGCAGGTTTAATCGGGGAGAGTTTTTGTGAATACCCGAACTGAAAACTTGGAGCATTTGGCGATTATCATGGACGGTAACCGCCGTTGGGCAAAAAATAAGGGGCTGCCTGCGAGAGCGGGACATCGGCAAGGTGCCAAAACCTTGGAGCAGATTTGCGAGGATGCGCGGGACTTGGGCATAAAGTGCCTGACACTCTATGCGTTTTCAACCGAAAATTGGGGGCGTTCCGATGAAGAGGTCGGTGCTTTAATGGAGCTGCTCCGCGAATACCTAAACGGCGGATTAAAAAAACTGCAGGAAAACAATGTGCGCATAATGTTTATCGGGGAACGCGCCATGCTTGCCCCCGATATTGCCGAAAAGATGCACGAAATTGAGGAAAACACGAAAAACAACTCCGCATTTAAGCTGTGCTTGGCGATAAGCTACGGCTCGCGCGCCGAAATTGTCGCGGCGGCAAAAGCTTGTATGAACGAAGCGATAAATAAAAAATTATCCCCGCAGGATTTGGATGAAGAGATGTTTTCACGATTTCTTTACACTTACGGATTAAAAAATCCTGATATGGTGGTAAGAACCGGCGGAGAAAAACGGATAAGCAACTACTTGTTGTGGCAGATAGCCTATTCCGAACTGTATTTTTCCGAGGTCTTATGGCCGGATTTCAATCGTGAGGAATTGCAAAAAGTTATAAATGACTACAACCAACGGGAGAGAAGATATGGCAAGAACTAAAACCGCAACAACCAAAACCGCGGCTCTAAAAAAGCCGGCGGCGAAAAAAGCCGTAACCGAGCAGAAAACAAATAAAAATCCTAAAAGTAATTTGTTTCAGCGAGTCGTTACTGCGGTAATCTTGGCACCGCTTGTAATCGGAAGCATTGTTTTGGGGTTCCCTTATTACAATCTTTTGGTGCTTGTTACGGGTGCGATTTTGAGCTTTGAGTGGAGCAATATGACGGCAAAAGAAAACCGCTCGGTTTATGCCGTAACCTATACTTCCGCAATGGCAACGGCTGTTTTGCTGCAGTCATGGACGGGGCTTTTCATTATGCTTGCGGCGGCTTTGATTTTTGTTTATCTTAAAGCCAAAGGCGAAGCGCATCGCCTGCTTATCTCCTTGGGAGTGCTTTATATTTCAATCGGTATCGGCTCACTGATGTGGATTTTGGAATATACCAATTCTTCTCTTGGGGTTTTATGGTTGCTTTTGGTGGTTTGGAGTGTTGACATCGGAGGCTTTGTCTTCGGCTGTTCCATCAAAGGCCCGAAACTTGCTCCTTCAATCAGCCCGAATAAGACATGGGCGGGACTTTTAGGCGGTATGACTTTGGCCGCTTTGGTCGGAGGAGTTTTTGCCTATATCATTGACGGAGCGCAATATTGCCACTATTACGCGATAATGGCGGCGGTTTTGGCGGTGATTGAACAGATAGGCGATTTAATCGAATCGGCAATCAAACGCAGGGTAGGGGTTAAGGATTCAAGCAATATTATCCCCGGACACGGCGGAATGTTTGACCGGATAGACGGACTTATTTTTACGGCTCCGATTCTTTTGGCGTGCATAATTCTAAATTCGATGTATATGTTTTAAGAGGTAATTTTTAATGGAAAGCATATTAAATTCACTTTATTATATTGTGCCATTTATCATACTGCTCGGTGTGCTGGTTTTTGTGCATGAGTTCGGGCATTTTCTGATTGCAAGGCTTTGCGGTGTCAGGGTAACCGATTTTTCGATAGGATTCGGCAAAGAACTCTGGAGCAGAACGGACAAACACCAAACCCGCTGGAAAATATGCGCGGTGCCTTTGGGCGGATACTGCCAGTTTTTGGGAGATGCCAACGGCGCATCGGCGGGTGATGATAATGAAGTAATTCAAGCTTTGAGCGAAGAAGATAAAAAACACGCGTTTTTTACGCAAAACCCGTGGAAAAAATTGGCGATTGTTCTGGGGGGACCCGGTTTTAACTATCTGTTTGCCGTTTTGGTTTTTGCGGTGATGTTTATGAGCTTGGGAAGATTGACATTTCCTCCGGTTGTAGGTGATGTTGTCAAGGACGGCGCGGCTTTTGAAGCCGGAATCCTAAAAGGCGACCGTATTATTGAGGTCAATTCGCATAAAATCAAAAATTTCAGCGACATCAGCACCGAAATTTCTCTTGTTACCGACGGACGCGCCAAAGTTAAATTAAAACGCGGCGATGAGATTTTGGATTTTGATATTGAATTAAAAAATGTGGAAGTTGAAGAAGACGGCGCGGTTTCCAAACGCCCGATGTTAGGCATTAAATCGCAGTCTTCGGTTGAACTTGACCACGAACGCTTGAACCCCGCAGAGGCTTTTGCGGAAGCCGGATATGAAACATACAGGATTACCGTCGGCACCTTACGCGGTATCAAACAGATGATAACCGGCGAGCGCGGAACCGAAGATTTGGGCGGAATTTTAAGAATTGCCGAAATGTCCGGCGACATTTCCAAAAAACACGGATTGATAGATTTCTTGGCCTTTATGGCTTTATTGTCCATCAATTTGGGATTGATTAACCTGTTTCCGATTCCGGTTTTGGACGGAGGACACGTTGTAATTTTTGTAATTGAAATTATAACTCGCCGTGAAATTAACGAAAAAGTAAAAGAAATACTGTTTAAATGCGGATTCGCATTACTGATTGCTTTGATGATTTTCGCGACATGGAACGACATAGTCCATCTTTTCAAGCGGTGGTTTGCATAAATTAAATTTAAGGATATGACGATGAAAAAAATATATTGGGCAGCTTTGGCACCGATTATCATGAACGCAGGTAACGCCTCTGCCGTGCAGGTTGATGCCGTTGAAGTAAACGGTTTGCAACGCGTTGAAAAAGAAACGGTGCTTTCTTATGTCAACATCATTCCCGACAGCGATATTTCAAGCGAAGATTTAAACGATGCTTTCAAAAAGCTTTATGCCACCGGATTATTTTCGGATGTAAAATTTAATATGGATGAAAATATCCTAAACATTGATGTTAAAGAAAATCCGGTTGTCAATAAGAGATTTTTTGACGGCAACGACAAGGTTGACGATAAGATGCTTGAAAGCGAAGTTCAATTAGGTCCCCGTTCGGTTTACAGCGTAGCCAAAGTTCAGGAAGACACCAAACGCATTTTGGATGTTTATAAACGCGTCGGACGATATGCCGCGGCGGTTGAACCGAAAGTAATCGAACGTGACCAAAATCGGGTGGATTTGATTTATGAAATCGAAGAAGGTCCGCTTGCCAAAATCAAAAAAATTAACTTTATCGGCAACAAACACTATTCCGACAGTGATTTGCAAGGCGAAATTTTGAGCAAAGAAACCCGTTGGTGGCGTATTTTTTCCTCTTCGGAAAATTATGATCCCGAAAAGACCAACTATGATAAAGAACTGTTGCGCCGTTTCTATACCAAACACGGTTACGCCGATTTCAGAGTGGTTTCGGCAGTGGCAGAGTTAAGCCCTGATAATGAATCGTTTATCATTACCATGGTTCTGGACGAAGGACCGCGCTATAAAATAAACAAAATCAACATTACCTCAAGTATGGCGGATGTTGACACCGATTCTCTTTACGGTGAACTGGAGATTGACGAGGGCGATTGGTATAACGACGATAAGATTGAAAAAAGCGTTTATGCCATAACCGAAGAGTTGGGCAAGAAAGGCTTTGCTTTTGTCGAAGTTGAGCCGGTTTTGAATCGTCATACCGCCGATAACACCATGGATGTAACTTTTAGGATTCGTGAGGGAGCGCGGATTTTCATCAATCAAATCAATATTACCGGCAATAACCGCACTTATGACGAGGTTATCCGCCGTGAGTTCCGCCTGAATGAGGGCGATGCTTTCAATGCCGCCAAAATCAGGGCTTCCCGCCGTAATATTGAGAATTTAAATTATTTCAGCAAGGTTGATATTCAAACCACGCCGACCGGAGATCCGAATAAGGCCGATATTGATGTTGATGTAGAGGAAAAATCAACCGGATATTTCAATGTGGGTGTTGGTTATTCAACCGTAAACGGAGCGTTAATCAGAACAGGTGTTACCGAAAACAACTTCTTGGGACGCGGGCAGCAGCTTGGTTTTGACATCGGCGTTTCACAGCGTGAACAAGATTATAACATCAACTTTACCGAGCCTTATTTCTTGGGACTTCCGATGAGTGCGGGAATTGACCTGTTCCGTACCGAAACCGATTATCAGGATGAAGCATCTTATGATGAGGTTATGACCGGAGGCAGATTGCGTTGGGGTTGGAAATATACCGATAATCTCTCACAGTCCCTGCGTTATACCTTAAAACAGGATGAAATTAAGAATGTAAGCAAAAACTCTTCAATTTACATTCAGCGGGAAGAGGGTAAATATATCGACTCTGCTTTCGGACAGACTTTAGCTTATGATAAACGCGACAGCTCGATAGATCCGAAAGAGGGGTATTATCTCTCGTTCGGCAATGATGTTGCCGGTGCGGGCGGTGATGAAAAATACTTGCGTTTTGATGCCAAGTCCTATTTCTATTATACCTTTATGGAAGACTTTACCTTAAAAACCTTCTTGACCGGAGGAATTGTAACCGGTTACGGTGATGAAGATGTACGCCTCTCGCAAAGGTATTTCTTGGGCGGTTCAACCATGCGCGGTTTTGATACTGCCGGTATCGGCGCGCGTGATAAATACACCAAAGATGCCTTGGGCGGTAACTGGATGGTTTACGGCGGATCTGAACTGATGTTCCCGATAGGTCTTGATGAAGTCGGCATTAAAGGACGTACTTTCGTTGATGTCGGTGCATTGGGTAAACCGGATAATGTCAGCTATGATATTGTGGAATACTCTTCCAGTCCGCGTGTTTCAGTCGGTTTCGGTTTTACTTGGCTGTCGCCGATGGGCAAAATTGATCTTGACTTCGGTTTTCCGGTCGTCAAGGAAGATTACGACGAAACGGAAGTATTCAGACTTAACTTCGGAGCCAGATTATAAGGAGCAAAATTATGGTTGATACGCGTTTTTTCAAACATAACGGAGCCTTGAGCATTGCCCGAATTGCCGAAATCTGCGATGCCGAGATAAAAACTTTCGGTAAAGATGAGGTGATGATTGAAAATATCAATACCTTGAAAGATGCAGGCAAAAATGAAATCTGTTTTTTCTATGACCGCAAGAAAAAAGCAAGCGGAGGGGAGATAAAGGCAACGGCTTGTGTATGCTCAAGCGAATTGGCGCAGTTTGTTGCCGAAGGTGTGATAGTTTTGGTTGCCCGAGATCCGAAACTTGCCGCCTTAAAGTTAAAAGAGGCAATGTATTCTTTTTATCAGCCGCAGCCGCAGATCTCTGCCAAAGCCTCCGTTGCTCCGACTGCTCAAATCGGTGAAAACAGCTATATCGGCGATTTTGCCGTAATCGGTGAAAATGTCATAATCGGCAAAAATGCCATTGTTGAGCCGTTTGCCGTAGTGGAAAAAGGCTGTGTTATCGGCGATAATTGCCGCTTGGGCGCGCATTGCTATATTGCGTATGCGGTTATCGGCAATGATTGCTATATTTATAACGGAGCCAGAATCGGACAGGACGGATTCGGATTTCAAACCATAAACGGCGTTCATAAACGTATTCCGCAGATAGGAAGAGTGATTATAGGCAACGACGTGGAAGTAGGTTCTTGTGCTTGTATTGACCGAGGAGCTTTGGGCGATACGGTAATCGGGGATGGCTGCCGCATTGATAATCTGGTGCAGATTGCCCATAATGATAAAATCGGACGCGGTTGCATTATTGTTTCCCAGACCGGAATTGCCGGAAGTTGCACATTCGGTGATTATGTGGTTTGCGGCGGACAAACCGGATTCGCTGACCATTTGAATGTGGGGAGCTTTGCCCAAGTGGCGGCACAATCGGGCGTGATGCGCGATATTGAACCCAACACGGTGGTAATGGGTTCGCCCTGCGTGCCGTTTAAGGATTTTATGCGTCAAGTGGCGTTTTTGCAAAAAAATTCAAAAAAATAAAGGAAAGAAAAATGTCAGAAAATGTAGTTTACCATATTGAAGATATTATGAAATTTTTGCCGCACCGCTACCCGTTTTTGCTGGTGGATCGCTTGGAAGTTGAGATTCCCGGCGAAAAAGGTATGGGATTAAAAAATTTAACTATGAACGAAGAATTTTTTCAAGGACATTTTCCGGGTAATCCGGTAATGCCCGGAGTCTTGCAGATTGAAGCTATGGCGCAGACGGCGGGCGCGATTGTGGTTGCCAATTCCGGCGATGATGAGAAAACACCCAACGTTTTGTTTATGTCCATAGATAAAGTAAAATTCCGTAAACCGGTCAAACCCGGCGATCAACTTAAAATGTATGTTGAGAAAGTACAATCACGCCGTAATGTTTTTGTCTTTAAGGGCATTTCTAAAGTTGACGACAAAGTAGTATCCGAAGCCGAGTTTACGGCAATGATTATGCAGTAATAAATTAAACAGAATGCGGACGGAGAAAAATACCTGTTCTCCGCCCGTTTTTTTATCAAAATATCATTCTTCACAACTTAAATTATATCTGCTAATCAAGTTTCATCTTTTTGATAAAACGTGATAATGTCATATACTGCACATTCATAATTTTGGCGATTTGATTCTTGGAAATGCCTTTTGCTAAAAGTTCTCGAATGTTTTTAATTTTTTTTGAAAGTTTGGAGGAAGCACCCGCCGGTCGTCCCAGCTTTATCCCCTGTTCTTTTTTGGATGCTAAAGAACATTTTGTGCGCTGTGATATTAAATCGCGTTCAATTTGTGCCGCCACTCCGAAAGCAAAAGCCAGTACTTGCGACTGCAAATCGTTGCCGAGCCGGTAGTTTTCTTTTATGGTTATTACTTGGCAATTTTTGTACAGACAACTTTGCAATATTGAAAATGTTTCGGAAACGGAACGGGAAATGCGGCTTAATTCGCTGGTTATCAGAATGTCATTGGGCTGCAGTTTTTCCAATAATTGCCCGAGTTGCCGCTTGTTCAATAACTTGCGGGAAGAAATGGTTTCTTCTATCCATTTATCAATTTTTAAGTTGTTTTTGGCGGCATATTCGCTGATTTCATATTCCATGTGGCGGTAAGATTGCTTTTCCGTGCTGATGCGTATGTATCCGTATGTTGTCATTGTTATTCCTTTTAATGTTTAAAAAAAAATTCCCCAAATCAGAGCTAATCTAAAATATCGGGCATTAAAATTGAACAAAACCGCAAAAATTTATTGACAATCAGGTAAAATTAGGTAAAATCAGGTAAAATTAGGTAAAATCAGGTAATATTAGGTAAAATTAAAGACAATTAACGATAATTAACGATAATTAAAGACAATTAACGACAGTTGGAGAATATTGATGATTAACCTTAAAAATATTCATATTACTTCGGAAATGCTTAATATTATAGCGGAAGTCGATGAATTTAAGGGGGCGTGGAATACCTTAAAACAACAGCCGAATAAATATAAGCACTTAAAAAAGATTGCCACTATTGAATCAATCGGTTCTTCCAATCGTATTGAGGGCAATACTCTAACTGATAAACAAGTAGAAACTGTTTTGGCTAATATCAAAAGGCAATCGTTTGTGACGCGTGACGAGCAAGAAGTTGCCGGATATGCCGAATTGATGGAAAATATTTTTGAAAATTATGAATTTATTCCGTTTAATGAAAATTACATCAAACAGCTTCATAAGATTTTATTATCTTTTTCCGATAAGGATGAACGGCACCGCGGGGAATATAAAACTATTTCCAACAGTGTTGCCGCATTTGACACTAAAGGAAATGAGATTGGTATTATTTTTGAAACAGCTACACCGTTTGAAACCCCAAATCTTATGCGGGAGCTGGTTCAGGAAATCAAAGAACATTTAGAAGATAGAATTTTTCATCCTATTATAATAATAGGGCTGTTTGTTGTTCATTTCTTGGCTATTCATCCTTTCCAAGATGGTAACGGCAGGATGTCCCGCGCTTTAACAACATTATTACTCCTTAAAAACGGGTATCTTTATGTGCCTTACAGTTCTATGGAAAGTATTATTGAGGAAAATAAAGGAGCGTATTATCAAGCACTTCGCAATAGCCAAAAAACTTTTAAAACCGATAATGTTAATTATGATTATTGGCTCTACTTCTTTTTACGAACTGTGCGGAAACAGGTTCGGAGATTGAAAGAAAAGATGGAACAAATATCTGCAGGATTAACAATGGCAGAAAGCAGAGTTATGGAATTGTTTAATGATAAAAAACAATGGATAACCAAAGATATGGCGAAAATGCTTAATATGAATATTGCGACGGTAAAAAAAATTGTCGGAAAGTTGGTTAAGAATAATTATTTAATAAAAAATGGCACGACGCGCGGGGCGTGGTATGAACGCCGCTGAATATATCCAAATACCGTACCGAAAAAAATTTTTTTTGCTTTACATTGGCAATTTTTTATGCTAGTTTAATTTTGAAGTGAATGAAAAGTCACTTTGGGGTGTGAGAACCTCTCAATAACCGTTTATATCAAGACGTAAATTGATATGTCCGATCTTCTGCGGTTGGAAGGCAAGGAAATAAGATTTATCAAATACCTTGCACTATTGTTATTGATAGTTCTCAACTTCCAACCACCTCGCGGGTGAATAGCCCGAAAGGTGGTTTTCTTTTATTAAAGTTATAAAGAAGCTAAAGAAAGGAAGTTTTTATGATGAAAAATTATATTTTATTACTCGGCGTTGCCGGTGTTGCTTTAGGCTCTTATGCCGCATATGCCGGCAATACGGCAACAATGCAAGTTAGTGCCACAATAGCTCACGATGCCTCTTTGAGTTGGGTGGAAGATATCAGCATTGGTACAATTACCATTGATCCCAGTCAAAAATCTGGTAGCTTCATATGTGGTTTTGATGGCGGAATTGCGCTTGCTGGAGACATTGAAATGAAAGAGGGCGGCGTCATCTCGGTCAGCGGCGGACATCCGGGAAGAATCCGCGCCAACCTTCCTGATCTTAATGGACCAATGAATAATATAACCATAACCCCTAGCCCTTTGGTTGTTGACGGTCTTTCAATAGATAGCTTTTATCTGGTATATACCGACGAAAGCAATATCTATCAAGTAATGCCGGATGGTGTTTCCTATTCATCGTTGCCGCAAGCCAAAAATTACAGTGGCACTATCACCATTACCTACCACGAATAACTTAAAAAAAGTCCCTGATGTGCAAATCGGGGACTTTTCTTATAGGGTATTTGTAAAATATGTTTAAAAGTTGTTGTCTAATCTATTTTTTTTCTTTACTTTTAGCAAAGTTTGGCTTTTACTCGGCATAGAATAATTAAGCTTAATATAAAAGAGAAAAAATGAATATTAAATTGACTGAATTTGTTTTTACTGCGGCGGTGATTTTTCTTCTTTCCGGCTGTCAAAGTAATCCTGTACGTCCCGCTATTGTTCCCGGCGTTGAAGTTAAAACCGTTGAAACAAAACCGCAGGCAAAACCTGCCGCCAAACCGCAGACTTCTCATAGCTTGGGAGTTATCGGCGCGGTTGAACCGGTTTATTTTCTGCCGATGAAAACTCCTTTTTTATCCCGCATTGATACCGGAGCCGAGACATCATCCGTTGATGTCGCCAATTTGAAGAATTTTGAACGTGACGGCGAAAAATGGATAAGTTTTGATTTAATCAACCGTGAAAGCGGTGAAACCCACACTTTCGAGAAAAAAATCCATCGTCAGCAAAAAGTTAAGCGAATAGAGGGAACCGAGGAAAGAGTCACGGTTATGATGAGCATAAAGTTCGGCGGAGAAATCATCAACGCCCAGTTTTCTTTGGCAGAAAGAGAGCGTTTCCGCTATCAAGGCTTAATCGGGCGCAACATCTTGACCGGACGCGCCATCGTTGATACATCAATCAGCAACACTTTGAAATAATTGAGGCTTTTTTATGTTACAAAAATTAAAATCAGTTCGCATAATGCTTTCTATCGGATTGTTTCTTTCCGTTATTTTTGCCGCATACAGTATATACTATAAAATGCACTATTGGGGATTTAATTGGACTCCGAAACAAAAAACCGCCGTGTGGACGGTTGAATCGCATATTTCGTTTGATGCCGTGGGCGAGCCGATAAAAGTCAGCGTTTCACGTCCTACGCCCTCAAAAGAATTTAAGATTTTGGATGAGGATATAGTTGCCTCCAAATACGATGTGGAGATGACCTCCGGCAAGGCCGTTCTTTCATCTCCCGCACGCCGCGGCAAGCAAAATATTTATTACCGCATATTGCTTTATGATAATGTTGACGGCAAGGGCAAGACACCGGCGGAAAAAGCCGATAAAATCATCGCCCCGCTTTGGGAACAGCAAACCATAAATGCTGCCAAAGAGATTTTGGAAACTGCCGAAAGTCTGGATGGGGATAAAGTGCAGCAAATTATCCGGCTGTTGAACCAAACGCCTCCGGATCAGACAGTGCAAGCCTTTATGCCCGAACGCATAAACAGCAAAGAAACCGCCCAAATGATGATTGATTTGCTGGCCTTAAAAGGTATATCGGCGCGTATGATCCGCGGTATCAAACTTCAGGAAGAGAAAAAGACTTTTACTCCCGATGTTATGCTCGAAGCTTATATGGATAAGATGTGGAAAATCTATGATATTAAGACCGGCAAAAAAGGTTTGCCGGAGGATTTTGTCATTTTCCAAAGAGGAATTACCCCATTGTTTGATGTTGAAGGCGGACAGAACTCGACAATAAAATATTCGGTTATGAAGTCATTGAGTTCCTCGCTTAAAATGGCGGGACACCGAGCCAAACTTGCCCATCAGGAGCAAAACTTCGGATATTCGATTTATAATCTTCCGCTTAACCAGCAAAACGCCCTTAAATGGCTGATGATATTCCCGTTAGCGATTTTGGTGGTGGTTTTGATGCGCAACGTTATCGGTATTTCCACGATGGGAACATTTACCCCGATGTTAATTGCCATGTCTTTGGTTGAAACCGGATTTTGGGCGGGATTGTTTTGCTTTGCCTTGATTATCGGTATCGGTATTTTAATCCGCACCGCGCTTTCACGCCTCAACCTTTTGCTGGTGCCGAGAATATCCGCGGTGGTCGTGTTTGTAATCCTTATTATGCAGGCATTGGCCGTTATCGGCTATAATTGGAATTGGCAGATTGCTTCATCGGCGTTGTTCTTCCCGATTATTATTACGGCATGGATTATCGAACGCGCCTCCATTACTTGGGAAGAGGAGGGGGCTTCCAACGCATTAAAACAGATTATATACAGCGTTTTGGTGGCAGTTATCACCTATTTTGTGATTGTTAATGATTATATCCGCCATATTATGTTTGCTTTCAATGAGCTTAATTTGGTGATTTTGTTTGTTGTTATGCTGCTTGGAACATACACCGGATACAGATTAACCGAACTTATTCGCTTTGCACCTCTTGCCGGTAAGGAAAAATAATGTTTGAAAAGTTAAAAAACATAGCTTGGCCGTCAGAACTTCGCAAAAGCGGAGTATTGGGGATGAATGCCCGAAACTATGAGATTATTGCACAATCCAACCAACGGCGGCTTTATCCTCTTGTGGATGACAAGGTACAGACCAAGAGGCTTGCCAATCAAATCGGCATCAACACCCCGCATTTAATCGGCGTGATTGAAGTTCAAAACGAGGTTGACCGCTTTTTGGACTTGGTCAAAGGTTATGATGAATTTGTAATAAAACCGGCGCACGGCTCCGGCGGTAAGGGCGTTTTGGTGATAAAAAAATACGATAGCACGCAGTTTATCACCGCTTCCGAAAAAGTTTTGGGCTATAACGAAGTTTATCAACATATTTCTAATATTTTGAGCGGACTTTACAGCCTCGGCGGTCGGTATGATGTCGCCGTTTTTGAAGAAATGGTGCATTTTTCCAACCAGTTCCAAGATTATAGTTTTCAAGGCATACCCGATGTTCGGGTGATTGTCTATAAAGGCTTTCCGGCAATGGCGATGATGCGCCTTGCCACTAAAGAATCGGGCGGACGAGCCAATCTGCACCAAGGAGCGGTAGGGGTTGGCATTGACATAAAAACCGGCAAGGCAATAGCCGCCGTACAGCACAATCGCCCGATTGCTTTTCATCCCGATACCAAGGCCGATTTGATGGGGTTAAAAGTTCCCTTTTGGCGTGAGCATTTGGAAATCGCCGTTAAGGGTTTTGATATGACGGGATTGGGTTATTTGGGGGCAGATATTGTTCTGGATAAATTCCGCGGACCGATGATGCTGGAATTAAACGCCCGCCCGGGACTGGCTATTCAAATCGCCAACGGCAGAGGTATCCGCAATATCTTGGACAATATCCGCGATAACTACCCGCAAGGATTGAATTATAACGAACGTCTTGATTATGTTCTGGGTGTTGAGAAATCTTGAAAAGATACCTATATATTTTCATAAGGAGGATGTAAAATGACAGAATTACTGAAAGATAATAAAACCGCGAAATTGAATAAACCGGATACCCGTAAACTGGGCGGTTCCACAACCGAAAAATTAACCCAGAGCGCAACCCGTTCCAAAAAAGAAAAAGCCAAATATAAGGTTAAAGATACTGAAAATTCATTGGTTTTGAAATTAAAGGACGGTGAGGTCTTAATAGAGATGTTTGCCGATGATGCTCCGAGGCATGTGGCAAGAATTAAAGAATTGGTGCGCGAAGGGTTTTATAACGGATTGAAATTCCACCGCGTAATTGACGGCTTTATGGCACAAACCGGTTGCCCGTACGGTACCGGAACAGGCGGAAGCGGCAAGAAATTAAAAGGCGAATTTAATAAACGTCCTCACCTTCGGGGAACCGTTTCCATGGCACGAGCCATGGATCCCGATTCGGCGGACAGCCAGTTTTTTATTTGCTTTGCCGATGCTCCGTGGTTAAACGGACAATATACGGTTTGGGGAGAGGTTACCTCCGGTATGGAATTTGTTGATATGATAAAGCGGGGCAGGGGCGCAAACGGGATGGTTGACAATCCCGATGAAATCGTCTCGCTGGCGGTTATAAGCGATCTTTGATTATTTTTTTAGGGCGGGGAGTTTGTTTAGCTCCCCGCCCGATTCGGGTTTTATTACTTTTTGAATAAATCGGAATGTGTTCCGGTGGTAATCAATAGTATTACCGTATTATCTTCAATCTTATAAATCAGTACCCAATCCGGCTCAATATATAAATCTCTAGGCCCTTTATGGCTGCCCGCCAACGGATGGTCGTGATATTCTTCGGGGATTGGTTTTCCCGATGCTAAAATATCTAAAACTACTTCCATCTTTTTTAAATTATATCCGCGTTTGGCGCATAGTTTCAGATCTTTCTTAAACCGAGAAGAGTATTTTAAGTCATACATCAGCTATTCTTTCATAATACTGGCAATAACTTCTGCCCCGCTTTTGAATGGTCCGAAACTTTTTCGGGATTGGTATTCTTCTTCCGATTCTTCCAGAATTTCCTGCAATTTTTCATTTGCTTCATCTCCAACATACGGGCGGAACGGTAAGGCATTTTCATTTATAACCTGATGGATAAAAATTCTGATACCGTCCGATAAGCTCATTCCCATGCGCTTCAAAATTGCCTCGGCCTTGTTTTTGGTAAGAGCATCTATTCTTGTTTGAATAACCATTGTCATTTTATCTTTCCTTGTATTGTATTTTATTTGTAATACAATATAATACAAACAAAGTATATTGTCAATAGATATGTAGTGTGTTTTACTTACACACTTTCAAGCAGGGGAGTTTGTTTAGCTCCCCGCCCGAAGTTTTTTTATAAAGTCCGCTATTGAGTGGCTTTGTGATTATAAGACGTATTCAATTAAAATATCTTCATCAAATGTTCCTGATTGCGGTACGGTATTTTCAACAAACACGATAAAATCAAATAGAAGTTTGAATTTATTGCCGGAATCATAGAAAATATCTGGGGATACTAATTCAGCATTTCCCAAAGTAATCACAGCCTGATTGGCTTTGAAGCACGGGTGAGCTCCTCCTGCACCTGGATTCGCATAACCATCAACCTTGCACGAATCGGAGACATTTGCGGTAAAAGTTCCTGCCGAAAATCCGCTGTATGAGATTATATTATCTGATTTACTCAAAACTGTTCCGTCAGGATTAAGGCTTATGGTTCCTCCTTCCTCAAAATCTGAAGGATCAACTGTAATGGTTCCCATATTTAAGTCATGAGTAACGCTCAAACTCACATCATGGGCAATTGTGGCAGTAACGGTCATTGTGGCGGAGTTGCCCGCATAGGCAGCATAAGAGCCTATGGAAACCGCGGCAACGCCAAGCATTAAAATATATTTATTCATATTCAAACTTCCTTACTTTAGTTTCTTTATAACTTTAATAAAAGAAACCACCTTTTGGGTTTTTCACCCGCGAGGTGGTTGGAAGTTCGTAACTGTTTCGTATGACAGTGTCGGGTATTCCTTATATTTCCCAACCTTCCAACCATAATACGGTTAGAAGCAGTTTTATGTCTTGATAGGACAATACGAAAGAGGTTACGACACCCCAAAATGACTTTTTATTCATTTCAATGAAAACTATAACATAAGTTTTATTCCAAATCAAGCAAAAAGTTGGCATTGCAAAAAAAATTCGCCTTATTATTCCTTATTTCTGACGGTATGTTTAAGGTTTTATTTGCTCAAGCCAAGGCAAGATGTCTTCCAAGGCGCGGCGGCAATATGCTTCTTTTCGCTCATGTCCTTTTATCTTGCGGAATTTGCCGTTGGCGGTAACAGTTCCGCGAATCGGCTCGAAAATACCGAAATTTATATTCATCGGCTGGTAGTTTTCAATATTTGTTGCATCTCGCAGATGTCCCAACATCGCCCCGAAAGCGGTTGTTGAGGGCGGAAGAACAGGGATTATGCCTTTTAACTCTGCAGCGGCAAAATATCCTGCCAAAAATCCCGTTGCCGCACTTTCAACATAGCCCTCGCAACCGGTAATTTGTCCGGCAAAACTGATATGCGGCTTGGTTTTAAGGCGCAAAAACTCATCCAACAACAGCGGAGATTTGATAAAGGTATTTTTATGAATACCGCCCAAACGGGCAAATTCGGCGTTTTCCAATCCGGGGATAGTTCTGAAAATTTCCTGCTGTGCGCCGTATTTCATTTTGGTTTGAAAACCGACCATATTGCGTAAGCTGTCGGCAAAATTATCTTGGCGCAGCTGAACTACGGCATAAGCATGACTTTGAGTGTGCGGATTGGTTAATCCTACAGGCTTCATCGGACCGTATAAAAGCGTATCTTTGCCCCTTTCCGCCATAACTTCAATGGGCAGGCAGCCGTCAAAATATGTCGGTTCTTCAAAATCGTGAAATTCAACCTTTTCGGCTTTTATCAGTCTGTCAACAAACGCATAATACTGCTCTTTGTCAAGCGGACAGTTTATATAATCAAACTTATCGCCTTTATCATAACGCGATTGATACCACGCAATATCCATATTGATACTGTCTTTATATACAACCGGAGCAATCGCATCATAAAAAGATAAGGATTGATTGCCGATTTCCCGAATAATTGCCGAGGCTAACTGCGGAGAGGTCAAAGGTCCCGTGGCAATTATAGTCCTTCCCGTATTCTCATCGGGCAGGGATTGTATTTCCTCAAGAGCAAATTCAATATTATCATTGTTTTTCAGTTTTTGGCTCACATAAGCGGCAAAAGCGTTTCTGTCAACCGCCAAAGCTCCTCCCGCCGGAACTCTGCAAGCATCCGCCGCCTCCATAATCAGCGAACCGGCAAGGCGCATTTCTTGGTGCATCAAACCGATGGCACTGCAAAACATATCATCAGAGCGCAAAGAATTGGAACAAACCAATTCGGCGCAATCGGGATTTTTGTGAGCGGGGGAAAATTTCAAAGGTTTCATTTCGTAAATTACGACTTTTATTCCGCGGCGGGCAAGCTGCCATGCGGCTTCGCTTCCGGCCAATCCGGCACCGATAATATGAATTTTTTGTTGTTGCATAAGCAATTCCCCTTATATTTTTTAACTAATAATAAAGGCTTATGTATTAAAAGTAAATTATCATTTGCAATAAATGAAAAAAAATTGTATTATGGGTAAAACTTTAACCGTTAACAATGAAAATGATGAAAAAATTTGTAATTTGTGCCGCTGTTTTGTGCTGTGTTTGGGGGTTAAACACTGCTTCGGCTAATGATATTGACAATATGCTGTTCGGGTCTGCCAAAAAAATTACCGCCGCCCCGAAAGATAATCCCTTGATTCCGCATTTAGTCACAGATGATGCTGCACCGCCGACCAAAAAATTACTGATTAAAAAGCAGGATACCAAACAAGCTGTTGAAGAAGAACCGTTGCCCGAAGTTTCGGCACTGCCGCGCGCCAAGCAAAAAAACAAAAAAGAGCAGAAATCCTTAACCGATAAAATAAAACAGGTTGAAAACAAAGCCGAAGAAGAAAAAGACTCAATTCTGAAAGATACTTGGGTTGAAAAGTTAAGCTCCTCAATCAAAAGCAAAAAAGAAAGCGATAAGGCAGAGAGCTTGGAAAGTCTTACCCGCAACGCCAAGAAAAGCGGTCGTTCCAACGCATCGGTTTTCGACATCTCCGGAGTTATGCTGCGGATGTCAATGAATCAGGCCGAGTCAATGCTTCTCAAACGCGGCTATAAAATGGTTGCCAAAAAATTTGAAATACCGAATTTTATTCGCTGGCGTTATGAGGAACAGTGCCGCAATTCCGGAGTTATCGGCTATGAACGTTTGAATAACTGCGTTGTCAAAGCGGCACAGGCCAACAATCACCAATACGCCGAAACCGCAAAATTCGTCAAATATGACAGTCAGGAAGAAATCAATATTTGGCTTACCAGCAATTTTACCAACAATAAAGTTTACAAAATCACTTATTCAACCGGCATAACCAATGTTAACCGCGGCAGCGGACAGAAAATTCAATACCTCCATAACATCAAAACTTTTGAGTTTTGGAAGCGGATTAACCAAAAATACGGCACCCCTGACAACAAAACCGAGATTTTGTGGGGATTGGGCGGCAATAAGCCTTATATGAAAGCCGTTACCGGAAAATTATTGCTTGAAGATCCCATGCTCCGCGAGTTGGATTATACCAGAATGTCGCGTGAGGATGCTCGTTTTATCAATACCAATATGTATAATTTTTAGCCATGGATGAAGAAATAAACTTATCACAACTCGTTTGTACCCGAATAAGCCACGATTTAGGCGGCAACATCGGCGCGCTTGCCAACGCTATGGAAATGATGCAGGATGATGATGACGATCAAGAGGATACCAAGCGGCTTTTAGGCGATATATCATATACCTTAAACGCAAGATTAAAGTTTTTCAGGCTGGCGTTCGGGTTGACAAACGATAATCTCGCAAACCGCGAATTGGTACTTCAAACCTGCCGTGGTTATGCCGGAACGCTCAACCGCAATCATCCCTTTGAACTCGTCATTACTCCGATTGAAAATGAAAAAGATCTTAACCGTGCTTTGATATTGGCTTTTATGGCGGCTGCAGATTTGCTTGCCAAGGACGGTATAATAAAAGTAGGTGTTAAGGATAAAATGATAAGAGCCGAAATTTCGGGAAAATGCGTTTTATCGCAGAGCACTCTTGCCGATGTACGAGGAATTTTGGCAGGAACTCTCCCCGAAAGCAACCTTGCTCGGTATGCTCCGTTGTTTTGTCTTAAAAATATGGGAGCGAAACTGGCATTGGAAGATAACGGTGAGGGTGTAACACTTCTAATCGGATAGAAATTTTTATATAATCTACAATCAAAAATTTTCTTCTTGATTTGTATAAAAAAAACGTTATTATGCGGGATAACCTGTGCGGGCGTGGTGAAATTGGCAGACACGTCAGACTTAGGATCTGATGACGCAAGTCGTGGGGGTTCAAGTCCCTTCGCCCGCACCATTTAATATATATTGCAACAGAAAAGAGAAAAGTAAATGAAATCTCAAGAACTTAAAGCGCAAGGTCTGCAGAAAAAATATGCCGTTACGGTTGAGACCGCCGAATTTGAAAATAAAGTAGATGCCAAAATAGAGCAAATTGCCAAAAACACCAAAATCCCCGGCTTTCGCCCCGGCAAAGCCCCGAAAGAAATGTTGAAGCAAAAATATCGTGCTTCGGTGTTGGGTGAAGCAATAGATGAAATTATCAATGAAAATGTTGATAAAATCATTAAGGACAACAAACTGCGTCCGGCAATGCAACCAAATGTTAAACTGGATAAATTTGAAGACGGCAAAGATATTAGCTTTGAGGTTACGGTTGAATTGATGCCGGAAATTAAATTGGGCGATTTTTCCAAGATTAAAGTTGAAAAGTTGACGGCCGACGTTCCCGAAGAAGAGATTAAAAAAGCTCTTGACTATATTGCACAGGCAAGACGCGAAACCGTTAAAATCGAAGATGCCGCTCATAAGTCCGCAAAAGGCGAAACTGTGGTTATTGATTTTACGGGTTCCGTTGATGGCAAAGAGTTTAACGGCGGCAAGGGCAAAGATTATCATTTAGAGCTTGGCTCCAATACCTTTATTCCCGGATTCGAAGATCAGCTTATAGGAGTTAAGGCCGGAGATAAGGTTGACGTCAAAGTTAAATTCCCCGAGAATTACCATGCCAAAGATTTAGCTGGCAAAGATGCCGTTTTCGCGGTTGAAGTAAAAGAAATTCACCAAGCTAAAGAAGTCGTTTTTGATGATGAGTTTGCAAAATCCGTCGGTGCCAAAGATTTGGCAACGCTGAAAGAAGATATTAAAAAACGTATTTCAAATGATTATGAAAACGCTTCCAAGCTGAAATTAAAACGAGAGCTTTTGGATAAACTCGATGAGCTTTATACCTTTGATGTTCCGACCGGACTTACTGACATTGAGTTCAAAAATATCTCCGAACAATATCAACAGGCCAAGAAGCAAAATCAGCTTGACGAACACGAGAAAAATACTCCGGAAGAAGAGCTGATGGACGAATATAAAAAGATTGCAACCCGCCGTGTTAAATTGGGCTTGCTGCTTTCCGAAGTCGGCGAAGAAGCCAAGATTCAAATCACCTCGGAAGATATTAACGCCGCAATTATGAAAGAAGCGCAAAAATATCCCGGACAGGAAAAGGTTGTGTTTGACTATTATTTGAAAAATAAGCAAGCCGTTGAGGCATTGAAAGCTCCGGTTATGGAAGAAAAGCTTATTGACTATGTCCTCTCTAAAACCGAAATCGTTGAGAAAAAAGTCTCGGTTGAAGAGCTTTATAACTTTGAAGAAAAGTAAAAACACTGTCTTTGATAAAACCCGCGGAGATAATCCCCGCGGGTTTTGCTTTTTATCAACTCGGTGTGTAAGAAACGGTAAAAGTACCGGTATGTAAACCTTGGCTGGGCGGTGTTTTATAACTTACTTGCGGACATACCATAAATTTTTTGCGAGTATCGCCATCATAATATACTGCGGGATCAACATAGATCCCATTCATTGTAAGAGCGGAATAGTCAAAAGAATCGATTGCGTCATAGATTTCAATATTTGTGCTAAATCTGCCGCAGCTATATCCCGTAATTGAAATAATGCCATCATCACCTTCGCCCCACCAAAGAGATTCATCACTCAAAATTTCAAAGCTTCCGGTATTTTTTGTGGGATCAATAACAATAGTTCCCAGATTTATATCTGAAGATATATCAAAGCCGGCATCTGTGCTTGCGGCTCTGAAACCGCCTAAAACTATTTCGTGGTCGATGGTTGTTGAAATTTCAAAGTTTTCGGAAACGGCCACGGCGTTATATGCGGTATATGAAACACCGAGTAAGAGTAATGTCAAAAAAGTTTTATTCATAGGTATTAACTCCTTTTTTTATACAAAAAAACAGACACCTCGAGCGAGGTGTCCGGGAGTTCGAAAATCATATTGCTGTGAATGACTCCTATAGTCTTTAAAGGCGAACCTACTGGACATACACTATAAGCTCCCGGGCATAATACCCAGATAACTGTCAGTATGGCAATCTTGCCCACAGACTAACGACGTTACCAACGCCGACAGCAATAAGAGCTTTCGACAGCTCCGAACCTCGTTTGAGATTCTGCAAATTTTTCATTTGCTATTGTTAATCTAGCAAATAAGATTGCTGTTGTCAAAGAAAATTTTGCTCTTTGCTTTTCCTTTTTTTGGCATTTCTCCCGCAGTCATGCCTCGAAAGCAACCGTACGGTTGCTTTCGTCAAGGCATCTCCAGAAATTTAGGC
>JAFUYI010000077.1 GCA_017470585.1 Alphaproteobacteria bacterium
ATCAAGTCCGGCAATTGACATAAAAAGGAAAGGGAGCCGAACTTGTTTCGGAATCTTGAGGTCCTGAAACAAGTTCAGGACGACAAAGGGGCATAACCTCGGGAGGGAGGGGAGAACGGGGAAAAGAAAAAAGTGCAAATTTTTGCTTTACATTACTGATTTTTTATGATAGGGTTAATTTGAAGTGAGTGAAAAGTCACTTTGAGGTGTAGCAACCTCTCGTTTGGTGTCTAATAAGACATTAAATTGCTTTCAGCCTTTTATGGTTGGAAGGTGTGGAAATAAGGCTTTGCCGAATACCGCACACTGTTCCAAACGACAGTTGCTAACTTCCAACCACCTCTAGGGTTTAATACCCAAAAGGTGGTTTCTTTTATTAAAGTTATAAATAAGAAACTAAAGAAGGGAAGTTTTTAAGATGAAAAATTATATTTTAATGCTCGGTGTTGCAGGTGTTGCATTAGGCAGTTATTGCGCTTACGCAGGCAATTCCGCCACAATGACCGTTACTGCCACAATCGCCCACGATGTGAGCTTAAATGTTGATCATGATTTAAATATGGGAACCATTACCATTAATCCCGGTGCCGATTGGTCAGGGGGAGGATCTTTTGGTATAAGGCAAGATGGTACTATAAATTTCAAATCTGATAATATAATATCCGTAACCGGTTTTTCTTTTGGGACTTTTACTGCTAATGTTCCCGATTCGTGCAAGGTTGATGGAATAGCTCTATCGGGAAATCATCCTTGCTTCAGGGCAAACTTTCCCACTATTAGCAGTGCAGATTTTATGGAACCAACTGTAATCTATGACTCTGGAAATAAGTTTATGTTTATGTATTATTCCATGGTATGGGCTGAAAGCGGTGTACCGCAATCAGGTACTTTTAGTGACGATATAACAATTGAATATATTTTATAAACAAATCAGGCGGGGAAGTAAACTCCCCGCCCTTTTGGATTTCTCCTGCCCGTGGTGGAAGCTCTTTTTTTTAGAGCTTATTTAGCGGTCTTTTTTTGCGGGCTTATTTTCTCGGTTATGGTTTGGAACAACACATAGAGCATCGGAATTAAAATCAACCCGACACCGGTTCCGATTAACATTCCGTAGAACACCGGCACACCGATTGCTATACGGCTGTTGGCTCCGGCTCCGTGTGCTATAACCATCGGGAACACGCCCAAAATAAAGGTAAAGGCCGTCATCAAAACCGCACGGAATCTTTCTTTTAAGCCTACCAGAGCAGCTTTGGCAATGGTTGTGCCGCGTTCACGCTCTTCTTTGGCAAACTCCACGATTAAAATGGCGTTCTTCGCCGATAAACCTACCAGCAAAATTAAACCTAACTGGGCATAAATTGACAACGGCAGACCGTGAATGAACAATCCGAGCAACGCTCCGACCATTGCCACCGAAACCGAAGCCAAAACCGGAACGGGAGTTGACCAACTCTCATACTGTGCCACCAAGAACAAATAAGCAAAAGTTATCGCCAATAAAATCAAACTGCCGATTGTTCCTTGGTTGGCGCGTTCCTGATAGCTCATGCCCGACCAGTCATAGCCGTAACCCTGGGGTAATGTTTCCTGTGCCAGTTTTTCCAGTCCCTCCATCGCTTCACCGGAGCTTATTCCGGGGCGGGAAACTGCCGTAATTGCGGCGGCGGGATATTGATTATAACGGCTTACCGCACGCGGTCCCAAAGCTTGGCGCAGGCTCAACATACCGCCCAGCGGCACCATTTTGCCCTCATTATTCTGAACGTATAAATCGTTGATACTGTTAATGTCTTTGCGGTATTTCCAATCGGATTGGATAACCACTTTATTAACCTGTGTGCCGAAGTTTACATCGTTGATGTAAGACGAACCCAAATACTGCCCCAAGGTCGAATAAATACTTCCGACCGAAGTCTTGGTTGCTTCCGCCTTTTCGCGGTTGATGTCAACAAAAATCTGCGGGGTTTGAGCATTATAAGTTGAGAACGCATACATTAAATAGGGAGATTGATTCATCCGTGCCAACATCATTTTCAATGCCGAATCAAGCTTTTGCGGATTGCTTGAATCCAAAGCCTGTAAACGGAAATCCATACCGTTGGTATTGCCCAATCCCATAATCGCCGGCATTTCAAACATATTGATATTGGCTTCCGGTGTAGTTTTATCAATTTCGGCCTTGGCACGATTTAGGATATTGGTTGAAAGCAATTCCTTATCCTCGCGTTTATCCCAAGTATCCAAAATTGCCGTCATAAACGCCACATTTTCGCCATCTCCGCCGATTAAACTTATGCCGCTGATGTTCATAACGTGCTTAACGCCTTTCTGTGACTTTAAGTATTCAGCAACGCGCTTGGTGATTTTGTCGGTACGTTCAAAAGAAGCACCTTCGGGAAGCTGCATATCAACCATAAACACGCCTTGGTCTTCACTCGGAATAAAGCTGGTTTGACTGATTTTTAAGAGTCCGCAAATACCCCCCACAATCAAAATCAAAATCACGGCGATGGCACTCACACTGCGGCTGCTTACCGCGGTTATGCTCAAATAGCGGTCGCGAGATTTTTCTATCAGTTTGGAAAACCAAAACATCGGTCCCGACTTATAAGGTTTGAGCGGGCGCAAAATCGTTGCGCACAACGCCGGAGATAAGGTCAAAGCATTTAACGACGAAAATGATACCGATGCCGAGATGGCAACAGCAAATTGCTGATAGATTTTTCCGGTAATTCCGCCCAAAAAGCCGATAGGAACAAAAATCGCCAGCAAAACCAAAGTAGTGGCGATAACCGCTCCCGAAACCTGCTCCATAGCCTTGATGGTGGCTTCTTTCGGAGAAAGTTTTTCCGATTCCATTAAAAACAATACGCGTTCCACAACCACAATTGCATCATCTACCACCAAACCGATTGCCAGCACCAAGCCGAAAAGGGTTAAAATATTAAGGCTGAAATCAAGCATCATCAATACGGCAAAAGTTGCAAACAGTGATACCGGAATGGTCAGCGACGGGATTAAGGTTGAACGCCAATCCTGCAAGAAAATATAGCAAACAAAAACCACCAACGCAAAGGTTAATCCTAAAGTCATTACCACTTCTTCAATGGAGGTTTTAATGTATTCGGTTGAATCGTAGGCAACCTCCAGCTCAAAATCTTTGGGATACATAGCTTCCAAACGCTTCATTTCGGCTTTGAGGTTAGCCATTGCATCAATCGCGTTGGCACCTGAAAGCAGGTTTACGGCGATTGCCACTGCCGGCGCACCGTCAAATTGAGCTTTAGCGCGGTAGTTTTCTTTACCGATTTCCACTCTTGCCACATCTTTTAAGCGCACAAGTCCTCCCTCCTCATTGGTGCGCACGATTATATTTTCAAAATCCTTCACTTCATTTAGGCGGCCGGTGCTTTGCAAAGTGTAAACCATCTGTTGATGTCCGTCTCCCGGCATGGCTCCGACCTTACCAAGAGAAGGCTGGATATTCTGCCCTTGAATAGCGGCGGCAATTGATGAAATGGGCAAATTAAGCGCAGTGATTTTATCGGCATCAAGCCAAACCCTCATACTCAAAGGCGGAGCGTAAACATTAACCTCGCCCACACCGTTTACCTTAATCAGGTTCTTTTTAATATTGTTCTGCACATAGTTGCTTAAACTCAATTCATCCATTGTGCCGTCGGGCGAACGAGCAACCAAAAAGCCCAAAATATCGTTGGAGCGGCGGAAAACCGAAACGCCTTGTTGCTGAACGTCGGAGGGCAGTTTGGAAAGTGCCTGTTGAACGCGGTTTTGCACTTTAACCTGTGCCATATCGGGGTTTACACCAACCTTAAAGGTAACGGTCAAACGATACGAGCCGGAAGAATCGGAAGTTGAATCCATGTAAAGCATATCTTCAACACCGTTGATTGCTTCTTCCAAAGGAATACCCACCGTATTGGCGATAACCTCGGCACTGGCTCCGGGATAGGCCGCCGAAACCATCACCGTAGGAGGCGTTACCTCCGGATAAAGCGAAATCGGCAGTGAGAACAGCGAGATTGCACCGGCTAACGTCAGCACAATCGAAATTACCATAGCAAAGCGCGGACGCTCAATAAAAATACGGGAAAACATAGTTTATTTTTCCTCCGCATTGATATTTTCGGCACGAACGGTTTTGCCATCGGCAACTTTCTGCAAACCTTGAACAATTACGCGATCACCGTCTTTCAATCCGGATTCGATAATTTGATTACTGCCCAAAGCCTCACCGACACTGACCCGTTTTTGTTCAACCGTATCTTCATTATTGACGGTCAAAACATAATTGCCGTGTTCATCCTGTCCGATTGAAGACTGCGGAACGACAATCGCCTGACGGGAAGCTCCGGAATCAATATTCATATTGACATAGCTGCCGGGAATAAGCTCTTCTTTGTCATTTTGAAATTCGGCATAAACGGCAATGGTTGCGGTATTGGTATCAATGGCGTTATCCATAAATTCATTTACGGACTTCATACGAACGAGTTTACCGTTGGGAAGTTCAATGCGGGCGTTAACGTGTTCGTTTTTCATTCCGTTTTGCAGAATATCGCTGATTTGCTTGTCGGTCATGGAAAAAGTTATACGAACGGGATTGGTCTGTACGACCGATGCCAAAACACCGCTGGCAGGGCTTACATAATTGCCTTCGGTAATTTTAGCCTTGCCGATTTTGCCCGAAAACGGAGCCTTGATTTCGGCATGTTCCAAATCAATCAGAGCAAGTTCATAATTGGCCTGCGCCTGTTTAACCGCGGCTTGCGCCTGCAAAAGGCTGGCGTAAGCTTCATCAAGTTTGGCTTCAGATGCAAATTTTTGCTGATTTAAGGATTTTTGACGGTTGTAGTCTTTGGTTATTCTTGTAAGGCTTGCTTTGGCAGCATCGAGTTCAGCCTTGCGTAAATCGGCAGTTGCCTGATAGCGTTGTTTTTCAATCACAAACAACACATCGCCTTCATTGACATAAGACCCTTCAATAAAAGTAACATCTTCCAAATATCCTGACACCTGCGGCTGCAATGAAACCGAATTAAGGGCTTCGACATGACCGATAACACTGCTGAAAGGAGTTACATCTTCATGCTTTACGGTTTTAACCAGCACATACGGCGCACCGGAGGCCATACCTGCCATACCGCCCATAGGCGGAGTAAGGCGTGATTTTAAAAACCATCCGGCACCAACGCATACCGCCATTAAAAATACGCGTCCCAATATACTGCCGTTATCCACTTTTCCCATTTTCATCTTTATTTTCCCTTTCTCATCGGTTTCACATCACATCAAAACCGCAAAAATATTGTTTTTTTTGTAAAACTGTGTGTTTATGCACAAAAAAATAAAATGTTGATTCATACCTTCCGCTATGTATGTAAAATATTTTGCATCAATATGCAAGTAAAAAATGTGCAGAATCTGCATTTTTTAATTTATAGTTAAATAAGAGGCTGTATAATGACCCCACTATAACAAACAGGAGGACTGATTATATGAAAAAATATTTTGCGGAATTGTTCGGAACATTCGTATTGGTGCTGATGGGTTGCGGAACGGTGGTTTTCTCCGGCGCGGCTGTCGGTAATCTCGGTATCGCCTTTGCTTTCGGCTTGGCGGTAATGGCTATGGTTTACACAATCGGATCCGTTTCCGGCGCGCATATCAATCCGGCGGTAACGCTGGGTGTTTATTCTTCCGGCAAAATGTCGGGTGAAGATGCTTTCGGCTATATTATTTTCCAGCTTTTGGGCGCGTTGGCGGGAACTTATGTTCTGCTGCTTATCGCCGGCGGTCGCCTGTCCGGATATGAAGCCGGATTTGAAGGCTTGGGACAAAACGGCTGGGGTACCGGCTATGCCGATGAATACAATATGGTTTCGGCATTGATATTCGAGTTTATTGCCACTTTTGTTTTTGTAAAGGTTGTTTTACATACAACGGCATTAGAGCTTAAAATCGCCGGAGTGGTAATCGGTCTGACATTGGTATTGCTCCACATTGTGGGCTTGCAGATTACCGGCGTTTCGGTTAATCCGGCACGCAGTTTCGGTCCGGCGATTTTTGTCGGCGGCGAAGCGATGAAACAACTCTGGCTGTTTATTGTTGCTCCTTCCGCGGCGGGAATTTTGGCAGGATTGACTTGCCGTTTCTGCCCGACTTGCAATAAAAAATAAACTTTGATTAAAAAACTTAAAAACCCGCAGATTATTTTCTGCGGGTTTTTATTTTTTTTGCTTTACATTGTTTATTTTTTATGATAGGGTAAAATTGAAGTGAATGAAAAGTCACTTTGAGGTGTTGAGACCTCTTTGATAGTGTCCGACAAGACAAAAAATTGCTTTCAACCGGTCTATGGTTGGAAGGTGTGGAAATAAGGTATGATCCAAATACCACACACTGTTCTATCAAGCAGTCTCAAACTTCCAATCACCTCGTCTGCAAGTCGGGGTGATTTTCTTTTGTTAACAATAGATAAGGAAGTGAAAATCATGAAAAATTATATTTTAATGCTTGGCGTTGCCGCGGTGTCCATAGGCAGTTATTGCGCCTATGCCGGCAACTCCGCCACAATGACCGTTACGGCAACAATCGCCCATGATGTGAGTTTAACTGTAACGCGAAATATCAGTTGGAATATGACCATTGATCCAAGTCGAACTTATGGTGATGTTGATTGCGCTTTCGAGTTTGACGGCTGTGAAGGTTATAGTGTTGGCGGTGTTATCTCCGGCTCTATGACAGCAGGACGATTTACCGCCAATATTTCTAATCCCACCCATAAAGAAGTGCTGTCATTTGAGGAAACTGGTGGTGATCAGATATACGTAAACAGCGATGAATATGGCGAGAAATTTCGTGCCATTATGCGCTTTGATCATGTAAGCGGTTATGAATTCGCGGTAACAGGTATGGTGGAGTATGATGGTGTTGTTCCGGCTCCTAAAGTTTATGACTTCGGCAGTGTAATCATTGAATACACTCCAGAGTAAAGAATCCGATTACCAACCCTGCGGAATTTTAATCCGATTCCGCAGGGTGAGTTTTTGGGGAGGCATGGTGTCTAAATTTCGGGAGATACCTTGAATTTTTTGCCTTCGGCAAAAAATAGGCATGACCGCGGGAGTGACGCCCCAATTGTCAAAGCTGAACTTGTTTCAGCATCTTTTTTAGAGATCCTGAAACGAGTTCAGGACGACAAGGGGGAGTTCAGCTTCCTCTCTTATGTCACGCCGCACTTGATGCGGCGTCCAGGTAAAACAATTTGCTAAATTATA
>JAFUYI010000078.1 GCA_017470585.1 Alphaproteobacteria bacterium
CGGGCTTGACTTGGGCATCAGGTCTATAATTTGGCAAATTGTTTTACCTGGACGCCGCATCAAGTGCGGCGTGACGTAGGAGAGTAAGACTAAACATCGGTTTTGTCGTCCTGAACACCCCAATTATCGTCCTGAATACCCCCAATTGTCGTCCTGAACTTGTTTCAGGACCTCAAAAAAAGATGCTGAAACAAGTTCAGCATCCTTTCCATTTTACGTTATTTCCGGTCTTGACCCGATTATCCATTCCCCACACTGACGTCAATTGCCGGGCTTGACCCGGCAATCCAGGTCTATAAATAAGCAAATTGTTTCACCTGGACGCCGCATCAAGTGCGGCGTGACATAGAAGGGGAGTACGCCGAATAGATAGGAGAACCTCAAAAAAAGATTCCGAAACAAGTTCGGAATTGATGACATTGGGAGAGTAAGCCTAAATACCATTTTGTCATCCTGAACTCGTTTCAGGATCCCTAACCTAGATTCCGAAACAGGTTCGGCAAGATAAGCAAGTGGTCGCTTCGTGCGGGGCGAGGAGGGAGGAGGCAAAAGCAAGGACGCTTGGGTGCATAGGGAATGGGATATATAGATGTAAAATATAATGTAATTATACTTTTTTGTCTTGACACGGGATAAAATATTTATTAGGATAAAAACATAGCAAAGGAAACAAAAGCAATGAAAACGATTTTATATTCAAAGCAAGCGTTAAAGTTTCTGGAGAAAATAACGATAGCAGAGGCTTATCGCATAGTTAATAAGGTTGAGCAATATGTGAAAAATCCGTCTGAATTTAAAAATCAAGTAAAAGAATTAAAGGGCTCACCTTTTTATAGATTGAGAGTCGGCAATTACAGAGTCGTTTTTGATGAGAATGGGACTATTTTAAACATTATAAAAATTGATAATCGTGGCAATGTTTATAAGGAGTTATAAAAAATGAATGCAGAAGTTTTAACAATAAAAGGCGAAAAGTTTGCAGTATTGCCTTTTGATATTTACGAAAAAATTATTGAAGCGTTGGAAGATGCGCAGGACATAGCAGATGCAAAAGAAATAAGCGCAAAAATTGCAAGCGGTGAAATGGAGTGTTTTCCGTCAAGTGTTGTAAATGCTTTAATTGACGGCGAAAATGCCGTAAAGGTATATCGCGAGTATAGAGGATTAACGCAAGCCGAATTAGCTCAAAAGGCAGGCGTAAGCGTTGTAATGATTAAAAAACTTGAAGCCGGAAAAACCACCGGAAGCATAAAAACGCTAAAAGCCATTGCACTCGCCTTAAAGCTTGATGTCGATGACTTAATATAAAAAATCGGACAATCAAATTTCTTTAAAAAATTAAAGCTTATTTTTCCCTTGCCGCAAAAAAAGAATATCCGGCGCGCAGGATTTTTTGCGCTTCTTCGCTATATGTTCCGTCTTCGTTATGAACAATTAACCCTTGTGCAATGCGGCATGGAGTGCGGCAAGACTTGCGTGCGCTTATCATCACGCGTTTGGCATTTTGGTTGTTTTTGGAAAAAAGCGGAACTATGAAAATATCACCGACCCGTCCGTTTAGGGTTTGCATAATTTCGGCAATTGCCTCGGCGCGGTTGATTGTATAAAACATTCCTCTCGGGCGTAAATATTTAAGAGATGTCTCCAGCCATTGTTTAAGATTGAAATTTTCTAAATTGTGTGCGGTAGCTTTGCCCGAATTAGGGGAGGGCATATCGTTTTCGGCATAAGGCGGGTTGGTGATTATGTGATCGTACTGCCCGAATTGTAATGTATCGGGCGTGCGTATGTCGGTATTTATAAAACAAACATTATCAAATCCGTTTTCTTTGGCACTTAAATTGGCAAGTTCTGCCAAGCGCGGTTGAATTTCCAATCCGGTTATAAGAGCTTTTCTGAAACGATATGCCAAGCATAATGATATAGCCCCGGTTCCCGAACCTATATCGAGAACCTTTTCGCCCTCTTTAATCTCTTTAACGAGTGATGAAAGAATAATCGCATCGCTTGAAGCACGGTACCCGTTCACAGGCTGAAAAATTTTAATCCGGTGATCCAAAAGGTAATCGGAAGTAAAATCCTGCCCCATTTATTGCCTCATAGAATCAATAACGCTGACGATAATATTCAAGCTTTGCTTTTCGTTGACATCATGGCTGTTGATATTGAGTTTATGTTCACACCCTGTAAGAATTTGCCTTGCGGTTGTCCATTTGTCTGCCTTAAATAAGGAGTTATCTTTATTCATATCGTAAGCCTTATCAAGCATACAGCTGTTGAGCTTGCCGATTTGGGTCTGCGGCGTTTTATCCGAAGTATTGCCGACACAGCCGCAAAGCGTTCCCATCAAAGCAACAGCAAAAATTTTTTTAATCATAGTTTTCTCCTTGTCAACAATAATTATAGAATAAAAATCTTAACTTTCGATAAATATGCTTGATTTTATTTTTTTTCGTGGTAAAATAAAAACCTAAACTAAATCATTAAAATAATAATTATGGGAACAAATGATCGCGAACGCGATATGTTGCAGGCAATAGATCGCGAAACTTACATCCTCAAAAACAGGATTATGCTTGAGTTTGACAAACATTTCGGCACAAACCTCCGCGCTCATGATGCCGATGATCTGCACTATGACGATATTCTCGGAAGTGTGGAAAATCAGAACGGCGATGAGGTCTATGCTGTCTTGAAGAAAGTCGTCAAGCATGGTGTAACCACAAAGCAGAAAGAGTTTTTGTACCGTTACATCGGGACAGGCTTTTTCCGCGATGAGGCAAGTCATGATTTTGATGATTATCTCGCTGCATTGCAGGCGGAAATCCCCTCTGCTTACGCGGCGACGCTTAAATTCATCAAAAACAGAATTGAGGTCTTGCACCACTATCGCAGTGAGCCTTTCTGGTGGGTCGTGGTTGTACGGGAAATTCCCGAAACCAAGCTCCCTATTGAGGCAATTTTGGTGCAGAACGGGTTTGTTATGATTGTTCGCACGGTCAAGTCGTGGTCGGATTTACCGGAAGCATGGACGGAATCGGATGTCGATTCCTTTTACGGCGATCACGATGACGATGATTACTAACAAAAAGAACTCCGAAAATCAATTTCGGAGTTCTTTTTTTGCGTACTTATTCGGGATTATAAGAAATATTTATTGTTTTGCTTTTGGAACCTGCGGTAATATCGGAAGCATTGTATATATGGCAATCATTAGGAAAAACCTTAAATCTGTTTGAGCTTCCGGTGTATTTTATATAAAATCCGCAAAAGTTTGTATCTGAATTGCCTCCGAATATGTTTGAAATAACATTAGGATCCACAGGATCTCCGCTATCAAGAGAAAGTCCCCCGCAAGCAGGTCGTGCATCATTGCAAGCCAAAGGATTGGGGATATTTGCAGTAAAATATCCCGGAGTGGGAGTGTCGGCAGCTGTTATAATGTCGCCATCGCTGTCAATAATGGCACCCGATTCGTCATAGAATATAAAAGAGTTTTCAGTTCCGGCCGGATTTATGGTGATGGTGCCGAGGTCTAAAGCTTGCGTTACTGCTAAACTGACATCGTGTGCGATTGTGGCGGTAACTGTCATTGTTGCGGAATTGCCTGCGTAAGCGGCGTATGAGCCAAGTGCAACACCGGCAACGCCAAGTAATAAAATATAATTTTTCATCATCTAAACTTCCTTTTTTTATTAACGTCATAAAAAAGAAACCACCCCGACGAACAGACGAGGTGGTTGGAAGTTGAGAACTAATAATTACAATAGTGCAAGGTATTTGATAAATCTTATTCCCTTGCCTTCCAACCATTAAGATCGGATATACCAAATTACGTCTTGATACAAACGGTAATTATGAGGTTCTCACACCTCAAAGTGACTTTTCACTCACTTCAAATCAACGCTATCACACTTTTTATAACAAATCAAGCAAAAATTTATCACTCCTATAAAAATATATCTTGACAAAATAAACAAAAAATGTTATTAGTTTCTATACAATCAATTATTTTATTACCAATTATAAAATTTTACCGATATGAAAAAATTAGGAAAAAATGCCAAAGTCGTGAACTTGGTAACCGCAAAGTTGCCGCCTTACGTTTCTGCTCCATGGATCAATGATTACAAGAACCCGTACATAGTCGGCGTTCGTCCCTGCATTGAGGAGGATGGCCGCTATACCGACCTTGTAACCGGTGAGACCGTGGTTCCCGGAAGTACAACGTTCGCCTGGGGTGTCTTGTGCGGAACCGTGCTGAAGTACCCTGACGGGAAGTGCTACCTTGTCTCGAGATCCGGCGGCCGTGAACGGACCACCGTCATTCTCGAAGAGGGTGAGAACTGGTGTTATTCCCCGACATCGATGACAATGCACGATGTCTTGTAAGTGAACAAAGCCCTTTCCTTTCGCGGAAGGGCTTTTTTATATGAAGTATTGTTTTTCTTTAACTTCTTGGTAATAACTCAAGGTTATAATCGCCGGAGAATTGGTTTTTTAATGATGAAAAAATTTGCTCTGACATTATATAAAATTGCTTTTTTCTGCCTGATGTGCGCGATGTTTTGCCGCCATGCTCATGCCGGCGAAATTAACCGTTTGCGTTTAGGACAGACCAACGGTACGGTGCGCATTGTTTTTGATGCTACTTCCGAGTTCGATTATAATGTTTTTTTATTGGATAATCCCAAAAGATTGGTGGTTGATACCGAAAACATCTCGGTTGCCAAATCTTTGGAACGCACCAAAGATAAAAGCAGTGTTGTAGGGCAGGTCAGAGTGGGAAAAATTGATAATTTCAAAAATCGTATTGTTTTTGACTTGCAAAAACCTGTGGTTATCAAAAAGGCGTTTATGCTTTCTCCGCAGTCAACCTTTAATTGGCGTTTGGCAATAGATGTTGCTCCGGCACAAGAAAGAGATTTTCGCGCCAAAGTCGGGCAGAAATATGCTTTTAGCAATTCTTCCAAACAAAAAAACAAGCAAAAACAATCATCATCTAATAAAGCCAATCTCAAAGACAATACCAAAAAAATAGTTGTTATTGATGCCGGACATGGCGGGCATGATCCCGGGGCTATCGGCTTTTCCGGTGTTTATGAAAAAAATATCACCTTGGCGACCGCCAAGGAACTCAAACGCCAGCTTGATAAAGAGGGAAAATATAAGGTCTTTTTGACCCGCAGTACCGATGTTTTTATCCCGTTGCGGCAGAGGGTGCAGATTGCCCGCAAATATAATGCCGATTTGTTCATTTCTATCCATGCCGACAGTGCAACCAACCGCAATGCTAAAGGTTTATCGGTTTATACCTTATCCGAGAAAGCTTCGGATAAAGAAGCGGCGGCTTTGGCCGAGCGCGAAAACAAAGCCGATGTCATCTCCGGTCTTAATATGGTTGAACAATCAAAAGAAGTTAGCGACGTTTTGATAAGTCTTGCCCAAAGGGAAACCCGCAATCGCTCCTCGGAACTTGCCCGCTGTATTGAACTTGAAATGAAAAAGTCAGTACAGCTTATCAGCGATACACATCGTTTTGCCGGATTTGCGGTCTTAAAAGCTCCCGATGTCCCCTCGGTTTTGTTGGAAATGGGGTATCTTTCCAATAAAAACGAAGAACGGTTGCTGCGGCAGGAAAGTTACCGCCGCAAAATTGCTACCTCTGCGGTAAAAGCAATTAACCGCTATTTTGATGATATGAAACATAAATCACTGTTCTGATTTTCTTAAAAATGCGCGGCTTCCTTTGTTTTTTAAGGGCTTTTGCTTTGCTATCCCGATGTCTTGCCGAACTTGTTTCAGCATCTATTTTTTGAGGTCTTCCTCTCCTCGTCACCCCTCGCACGAAGCGTCGCTTCGTGTGTCATGGGGGCTCCCGACCGCAAGGGCAATGTGCGTAAGTTTCGGGGGATCGCTTGACGTTGCGGCTAACAGCCGCAACGAGCGATGACTTAAAGAGGTGGGACTTGTTTTTGCCTTTTGCTCCTATGTCACACCACCTACCTATTCGGTGTGTCCTCTCCTCTCATGTCACGCCGTATATTTCTTCGGCGTACTCCCCCTCCTCGTCACCCGCCTCCCATCTCTGCGGCGTTCCTCCCCTCTCATGTCACTCCGTCCATCTAGTCGGCGTTCCCCTCTCCTATGTCACGCCGCACTTGATGCGGCGTCCAGGTAAAACAATTTGCCAAATTATAGACCTGATGCCCCAGTCAAGCACGTCAATTGACCTAAAAAAAAGAGGCAAAAAATCGGCTTTGACATTTAAGTATGAGAGGGGAGGGCGGGATAATTAAAAATATAAAATTTTGCTTTACATTATTGATTTTTTATGCTAGCTTAAATTTGAAGTGAATGAAAAGTCACTTTGAGGTCTGATAGCCTCGTAACTGACGTTTTTACCAAAGCGTAATTTGGTATATCCGACTTTTTC
>JAFUYI010000079.1 GCA_017470585.1 Alphaproteobacteria bacterium
GGAATAATAAACAGTGCAAAATTTTGCTTTACAATCGCGATTTTTTGTGATAGTGTGAAAGGCGAAGTGAATGAAAAGTCACTTTGAGGTATGATAGCCTCTCACAGATTGTCCATCAAGACATAAAATTGCTTTCAACCTTATTATGGTTGGAAGGTTGGGGAATATAAAGAATACCCGACACTGTTATCTGTGACAGCTATCAACTTCCAACCACCTCGTCTGCTCGTCGGGGTGGTTTCTTTATTAACAATAGATAAGGAAGTTTGAATATGAATAAATATATTTTAATGCTCGGTGTTGCCGCGGTTTCCATAGGCTCATATTGTTCTTACGCTGGCAATTCTGCCACGATGACCGTTACCGCCACAATCGCCCATGATGTAAGCCTTACCAAAACCAGAGATTTAAGCTTTGGAACAATTACCATAAATCCGGGATATACGGGAGAGGATACAAATTGGAATTATGATAGCAACGGTTCTGTTAGCATTCCTACAGGGATGGCAATTGTTTCGGCAGATAATGCTACAGTCGGCATTTTTACCGCGAATGTCCCCGCTCCCTTCACTTCATTGAGCGTTACAGGAAATAGCGGATCTGATATTGGCGGTATTTTCGGTGGAACTATAGATGATAATTATTGTGGTTTTTCTATTGAACACGGAAGCGGCAATGTTTTTTATGTTTATCCCGAGGTGTGTGACATGACAGATGTATCAATAGTCCGCCCCGGTGTGTACGAAGGCACATTGACTATTGAATATTCGCCTAGTTGATAAAGCAAATCTTAAAAAACGAATCGGAGGGCGCAAACACCCTCCGATTTTTTTACTCCACGCTAAAAGAATCGTTGCTGTCCATTTTGGCTAAATCGTCTTTTAACTGCTGATTATCGGGCATTTTGCCTTTTTTTGCCATCGTTTTTAAGTCGTTTTCATAGGCTTTCAAGCGTTTTTGATAAGCTTTTTCATGAGGCAGTTCATCTCCCAAACCGTCATCGGCAGTATAAACGCTCGCTTGCCTTATTTCTTGTTGTACTTTTTCATCAATCGCATCGCCGGCAGGAATGAGCGCAACAACTTCATCTCTCATCGGTTTGTTATTAAAATCGGGAAGTTTTACCACGCGATTGGGGCGAGGAGAGGGGGGTGTTTCTTTTTCCATTTCGTTTTTAATCATAATTCCCTCATCGGTTACTTTAATAATGTCTTTTTCAAGGCTGGGAAAAGAGGGGAGTTTTTCCTGTCGGTTAAATTCGTTTTCCGGTATGAAAAAACCGGGGCGAACCGTCTTGCGGACATAAGCATCTGAGGCTTGCGCCCATGTATTGTTGCAAGTCAATATTCCTATAGAAATCAAAATAAATAAATTGCGCATGGTGTTCTAAACCTAATATTAACCAATAAAGTATTATCCTATAATACATGAAAAAATTTATTTTGACATCAATATTTTGCACTTTTGCAATTATAAATAATTCTTCTGCCGCAGAGAACGTTCAAACTTTGCCGGCACAAGAAAATGCCTGCGCCGGTTTTGAGAAAATACGCCCACGGCTTCGTTTGCGCAGTTCTTACGGAAGATTGCGCTATAACCGTGATTATGACACTTTGAATTTGGGTCTTATGAGTGAACGTGAGGGGCTAAAGGAAGACGGGATGTTTACCGCCGGATTTTCCACGGTTGATTTTGATTGGTCGGTGTCCTTGAACACCGTATCAAGAACTTCGGGCGATGTGATTTGCGTTATTCCCGCAAGCGTGGAGGTCTTTTTAGGTTATCAGAATCCCACTATCTATTTAAGCAGCGATTTGGATGATAAGACCTGCCAATATCAGACGGTTCTGCGCCACGAACGCCAGCACCAGCAGATTAACATTATGGTTTTGGACTACTACCTGCCGAAGTTAAAACAGCACTTTGAAGAAAACTTGAAAGTCTTAAAAGCCCGCGCCGTGGAATCGGAAAAAGATATTGACAGAACGGTTGATGAAATGAACGAAACTTATGTTGAAAATATCAGGGATATTGTCAACCGTTTTCAAATTACTCTGCAATTAGAACAAAAACGCTTGGATACAAGAGAAAATTATACTTATGAGAGCGGACTTTGCCGTTGAACTATCGCTTATAAGAAGCCTCAATCATTTTGGAACGTTTGTCGTCAATATCATAGTTGGCTTTGATGTTTAACTGCGGAGCAATGGCGGTGATGATTTCTCCTGCCGTCGGCACCGTATTCCATCCCGAGGTGGCAAATCCGAAAGTCGCCTTGCTGGCTTTGGGTTCATCCATCATCAAAAACAGAGCGTATTTCGGGTTTGAAACCGGAAATGTGGCAAGAAATGAAGTCATAACCTTTTTATCAATATAATTGCCTTTTACCAATTTCAGGGCAGTTCCGGTTTTACCGGCGACTTCATAGCCGGGAACATTGGCGCGCTTGCCCGAGCCTTTAACCACAACGCCGCGCAGGAGTTTGCGCATTGTCATCGATGTTTTTTGCGCCATAACTTTTTTGCCTGTCGGTTGCTCATCGAGTTTTATTAAAGTCGGTTTATAATAAGTTCCGCCGTTTACCACTGCCGAAAAAGCGGTGATTAAATGCAACGGAGTTACGGAAATGCCGTATCCGTAAGCAACGGTTGCGGTCGTTTCTTCGCCCCAGCGGCGCGGCAAACTCGGATGAGCTTTTTCGGTAACTTCAAAGCTTTTTATTGTGTCAAATAAGCCTAAATTTTTTAAGAATTTTCGTTGCTGTTCTTTGCCGACTTTTAAGGCAATCTGTGCCGAACCGATATTTGAGGAGTGAATTAAAATCTCCTGCAAGTCAAGCCAGCGGTTTTCCCCGCGGTAATCTTTGATGGTATTATAACGCAATTTTAAGGGCTTTGTTGCATCAAATTTGTCGGTGAGCTTGATTTTGCCGCTGTCCAGTCCCATTGCGGCGTTGAAAATCTTTAATACCGAACCGGGTTCATACAAGCCCAAAGTGGCAAAATTGAATTGAGTTCGTTCCTCCGGAGTGGTATTCAAATTAGGATCGAAATCGGGCAATGAAATCATAGCCAACACTTCTCCGGTGTTGACATCCATTAAAATCGCCGCTCCGCCCAAAGCATCAAATTTATTGATTGCCGAGAGCAATTTTTCTCTTATGGTGTCCTGAATACCGGCATCAACGCTTAATTGTAAAGGTACATCGGAAGTGGTAAGCCGCTCGTTAAATTCTTTTTCAATGCCGGAAATGCCGATGTCGTCAATATTGGTCTTGCCCAAAATGTGTGAAAAAAGATTGGAATGAGGATAAACACGCTTTTCAACCTTTTCAAAGTCAAGTCCCTCAACGCCCAAAGCATAAATTTGGTATTTCTGCGCCAGAGAAAGATTGCGCTTGATATAAACAAATTTCTTTTTGGTGTTAAGCCTCTCTAAAATATCCTCGTAGAGCATATCCGGTATCAGCTCGCTTAATTTGGCGGCAACCTCCGGTTTGTTGCGGATTTTGTGCGGCTTGGCATAGAGATTTACCGTTGGCAGAGTGGTAGCGATAATAGCCCCGTTGCGGTCAATAATATCAGCTCTTGTGATGGGGTTGGCAATATGAACTTGCGGAAGAATATCGTCTTCCTTGTCTTTGCCGGGAGTGTATCCGCTGATGCAGACCATAAAAGTCCTTACGGCAATCAAAACATACACGGCAATTACGCCCAAAACGGCCCAAAACATTCGGGATTTACAACTGTTGAGAGGGTCTTTTTCGATGTTATAGTTAGAGAAAGTGCGGTTAAGTTTAATTTCTTCCCCGGGTAAATAAAACTCGTTTTTTTTCTTAAATAACCGCATATTTTTTCCTATCGCTGTGCTTTGGCCAAACGGCGCAATTCACGGTTTTGGTCGGCTTTTTCGCCGATGTTGCGGCGAGCCATAAGCTTGCGGGCGGTCTGATCTGCCTCATAGTCAAAGGGCAGGGCGGCATAGCTGATAATCTGCTCGGCTTTAACCGGTTCAAGGGCGATATGTTTGGAAGCAAGACTGCGCAATCTTTCGGGATTGTTCAAGTGGCTCCATTCGGCTTTAAGAATATGAATTGATTTAACATCATCGTTAATGCGGCTGTTGATTTGGGTTAGCTCTTTTTCCAAATCTTCAACATAATTTTTCATTACAAAGGTTCCGAACGCCATAAAAATCGTTAAGGTAAACCATAAACATACGGCAGCAGATTTAGTATTATTCATTGTTTGTCTCCGTTATTTTTTACTGCATAACGCAATTTCGCCGAATGAGAACGGGGGTTAGAGGATATTTCCTCAACGGAGGGCAAAATCGCTTTGGAGCAGTAGGAAAAATCCGCGGCCGTGCGTAGAGGTGCTTCCGGAAGATAACGCGAAACATTGGCAACGTGTCCGGATTTTTCATTAAAAAAGTTCTTAACAATGCGGTCTTCCAAAGAATGGAAAGTAACAACACACATAACCCCTTCTTGTTTGAGAAGAGAAAGTGCGCCTTCAAGACCGCGCTTTAATTCGCCCAGTTCATCGTTTACGGCAATGCGTAAAGCCTGAAAAGTTCTGGTTGCGGGATCAGCCTGTCCCGATTTTTTGAAAATAATCCGGTAGATAATTTCTGCAAGCTCGGAGGTGGTCTTAATCGGTTTGATTGCTCGGGCCTTAACGATGGCCGCGGCAATTTGGCGCGATTTACGCTCCTCACCGTATTGATAAATAATGTCGGCAAGCTCTTGTTGCCCAAGAGAGTTTACCAAATCATACGCCGAAACACCGCGGCATGACATACGCATATCAAGCGGGGCATCAAAGCGGAAAGAAAAGCCGCGCTCGGCGTTATCAAGCTGCATGGATGATACGCCGATGTCAAAAACAATGCCGTCGGCGGGAGTTGTTATCAGCTCTTTTATATCGCCGAAACAACCGGCTACAAACTCGAAACGCGCACCGTAAAGGGAAGATAACTCGTCTGCTCGCTCTTTGACATTGGGGTCGCGGTCAATGGCAATAACCTTGCAATCGGCAGATTTAAGAATTGCCTCGCTATAGCCTCCGTTGCCGAAAGTTGCATCAATGTAAGTGCCGCCGTCTTTAACGGCAAGGCTTTTTATAACCTCATTTAACATAACAGGTATATGCTTTTGACTCATTTGGCATCTCCATGCCTTAAACTGGGGCGATTCTTAAACACTTCTTCGCGTATGCGTTTTTCTTCAATCTCCCAATTTTGCGGATTCCAAATCTGGAATTTTCTTCCCTTACCGACAAAAACCGCCGAATCGGTGATTTGTGCGTGTTGTAATAATTTTTCGGATAAGGTTATGCGTCCGGTGCTGTCAAAAGCAAAACGTCTGGCATCGCCGAAAATAAGATTGGTTAAGTCATCCTGTTCCTGCGAAAAGAAATCAAGCGAACTTTCCATATCACTGGCGATTTTTTCCAAAAGTTCCTCGGCACAACCCTCGATACAGGGCGATGTGAGGCTGCGATAGCATACGATTTCGCTTGACAATTCTTTAACAATTGCGCGGTAATCCGAGGGCAGTGAAACGCGTCCTTTGGCGTCCACTTTATTGGTGATGGTATCCATAAAGAGAAAAGTTTTTCTCAATTTTTTGCCCTCATTAAGATTACTTGTTTTTATGGTATATCATGGGAAATTATGGGAATCAATGGGAAAATTTCACTTTTTTATGGGTGTTCATGTTATGTTCTTGAGCTTTATAAAGAGCGTTTCGGCTAATGTGTTGAAAGGCGGTTTTTTTTTGGAGTTTTGATATTAAAAAAAAAAAATAAAATTTTTCTTGATTTTCATTACATTTTGAGTAATTTATACACAGGGCAGCCGGATAGCTGCGTGAATTGGTTTCTTTTTTTATAAAAAGGGGCTGTTCATGAGGAAAGTCCGGGCTTCATGGAAACAGGACACCGGATAACGTCCGGCTGGAGTAATCCAAGGGAAAGTGCCGCAGAAAATTACCGCCGGACGGTTTGGGTATCCGGTAAGGTTGAAAAGGCGAGGTAAGAGCTCACCGCGGGGTCAGCAATGCCCCCGGCATAGGTAAACCCTGTTCGAAGCAAGGCCAAGTAGGGAGGACTTTTTTATAAAAGTTACAGGAGGCGTTTCCAACTCCGCTCCAGAGGTAGGCCGCGTTGAGCAGGACAGCGATGTTCTGCAAAGATGAATAGCTATACATCCGCCCCGTTTTCAAATTTTTGAGGCGGGATCACGGAGGACAGAACCCGGCTTATAGGCTGCCTGATTTTTTTCTAACGGAGTATAAAATGCTGCAACATACTTTGACCGAGGATATAAAAATTGTAGGAAAGGGGCTGCATTCGGGGATGGATGTTGAGCTTGTTATTTCCCCAGCCGAAGAAAACAAAGGCATAACCTTTGTAAGAAGCGATATTAAAGATAAAAAAGATATTGCGGCGCGCTATTCGGAGGTTGTCAACACCGGAAATTGTACCTGTATCGGAACCGATGATAAAAACTCTATAGCCACGATTGAGCATCTTATGGCGGCATTATATACGGTCGGTATTGATAATGCTTTAATCAAAGTTTCAAGTCCCGAAGTGCCGATTTTAGACGGCAGTGCCGAAATGTGGTATAAAATGATAAAAAACGCTCCTCAAAAAGAGCAGACTTCGCCCCGTCGGTATTTGAAAGTTTTGCGTGAAGTGGAGTATAAAGACGAATCGGGCGCGTATATCAAGTTGGCTCCGTATCAGGATGGGCTTTATATCAACTTTGCGATTGAGTTTAAATCAAAACTTATCGGTCATCAGGAGTTTCACGGGCTTATAAGTGAGGATGTTTTTGCCAAAGATATTGCGCCTTGCCGGACTTTTTGTGAAAAAAGCCAGATTGATTACCTTAAATCAATCGGTCTTATAAAGGGAGGAAGCCTTGATAATGCCTTGGTTATTGACGGTGATAAGGTCTTAAATCCCGATGGGCTTAAACACCAAAACGAATGCGTCAATCATAAAGTTTTGGATGCCATAGGCGATATGTACACTTCGGGATTTTTTATCCTCGGGGAATTGAGCGCGTATAAGAGCGGGCATTTTCACAATAACGAGTTATTAAAAAAACTGTTTGCGGACAGTTCTAATTACGAATTGGTATAAAAATGGTAAAATCAAAATTTTTAATCTGGGCTGCGGCCTTGCTGATACTTACGGGATGTGCCAACAAAGACACCGAGCAGGAGCAACTCTCGGTTGAAAGACTTTATAATCGGGCGCACAAACGATTGAAAAAAACACAGTATAAAGGCGCGGCGGAAACTTTTGAACAGGTGGAATTGGAATATCCCTATTCGCAATGGGCGACGGAAGCAAAATTGATGGGGGCATACGCTTATTATAAAGATGAAAGTTATGACGATGCGGTGATGGCTTTGGATCGTTTCATCCGTTTCCATCCCGGCAACAAAAATATTGCCTATGCTTACTATTTGAAAGCGGTATGTTATTTTGATCAAATTTCTGATGTCCGGCGCGATCAGGGCGAAACAGCGAAAGCTTTGGAGAGTTTGGAACAGTTGGTGCTGCGTTTCCCGACTTCAAAATATGCCGATGATGCGCGCAAAAAGATTGTTTTTGCCCGCGGACATATAGCGGGGCAGGAAATGGAAATCGGGCGTTATTATTTCAAGCAGCATAACTATTTGTCGGCGTTGAACCGTTTTTCTAATGTGGTGAACAACTACCAAAACACCGAGTATATTGACGAGGCTTTGTATCGCCAATATGAGATTTACACTATTTTGGGACTTCCCAATGAAGCCTCCAAGGCCAAGAGATTTTTGGAAATCCACTATCCGCAAAGTCCGTGGAAAAACAAAATTTCTTAAAAAAGGAAGGATTTTTATGCTGATAAGCCTTGCTATCCGCAATGTTGTCTTGATTGACAAACTTGATTTGGAGTTTGCCGCAGGGCTTACCATATTAAGCGGTGAAACCGGAGCGGGAAAGTCAATTTTGCTTGATTCTTTAGGGCTTCTCTTGGGTAATCGTGCCGATGTGTCATTGATTAGAACGGCGGAAGACAGGCTTACGGTTACGGGAGTTTTCTCTTTGCCTGCGCAATCAAGTGCCTTTTGGCGGGAAATAAAAGAAAATGAGCTTGAAATTCAAGATGAGGTTGTTATCCGTCGTGTGCTGAATCGTGACGGCAGGGGAAAAATCTTTATCAACGATCAGCCTATAACCTTGAAATTATTGAAAGAACTCGGTTCCTATCTGGTGGAGATTCACGGACAGTTCGATAATCAAGGTCTTTTGGATACGGCAAAACATTTGGATATTTTGGATCGCTACGGCGGATATACAAAAAATTTAGAGGAAACCAAGGAGGCATATTGCCGTTATACCAAGGCTTATCAGGAGTTCAAAACAGCGGAAGAACAACACTTTGCCGCCCTCAAAGATGAAGATAATATAAGGCACTGGGCAGATGAACTGCGGAAGTTAAAGCCGGTTGCCGGTGAAGAAGATGAATTGAATGCCCGCCGCCTTGAAATTATGAATAGCGAAAAACTGATTGAAAGCCTTAATTTTGCCTACGGTTCATTGACACAATCCGCTGATGTCATCTCGTTAATCCGTCATGCTCAATCTGCCGTTGACCGTGCCAATTCCGTTGTCGGCGGTAAATATCAGGATATTGCCGATATTTTGGAGCAGACTTTAATCAATGCCGAAGAGGCCGTTCGGCAGATTGAAGATGCCAGTTCGCTTCTTTCCTATAATCAAAATGAAGCCGAAAACATTGAGCAACGTCTTTTTGCTTTGCGCGCACTGGCACGCAAACACGGGACGGATATTAACTCTTTGCCGCAGAAGTTGGAAGAGTTTGAAAAACTTTTGCAGAGTTTCAGCACAAGCGATGAAAATATTTCCCGACTTCACGGTGTATCCGAAAAATATCGCCTTGAGTATCTGGAAAAAGCTAAAATTTTAAGTGATTTGCGGCATAAGGCGGCGGCAAAGCTCGATAAAGCCGTGGCGCAAGAGTTGCCCGCGCTCAAAATGGAAAAGGCAAAATTTGTAACCGAAATAAAAACTCTGCCCGATACCTCTTTCGGAGCAAAGGGAGGGGATTATGTCTGCTTTAGTGTCGCAACCAACCCCAACTCGCCGCAAGGACCGTTGAATAAAATTGCTTCCGGCGGTGAATTGGCACGCTTTATGTTGGCATTGAAAGTAAACCTTAAAAGCGAAAATGATAATATGACCATGATTTTTGATGAAGTTGACAGCGGCATAGGCGGTGCCACGGCACAAGCTGTAGGTAACCGCTTAAAAAGATTATCATCATCGGCACAGGTCTTGATTGTTACCCATTCCCCGCAGGTCGCAGCTTGCGGAGATGAGCATTTTAAGGTTGAAAAGAAAACCATAAATGATATAACTACAACTTATGTACGGCGGCTGTCTTTAGAAGAGCGCAAGGAAGAAATCGCCCGGATGCTTTCAGGATCCGTGATTACCGATGAAGCCCGCGCAGCTGCCGACGTTTTAATTAAAGCGAAAGGATGAAATAATGAAAGTAAGAACACGTTTTGCCCCGTCGCCGACCGGCTATATGCACATCGGCAATCTGCGTACGGCACTTTATGAATACTTAATTGCCAAATCGCAAGGCGGCGATTTTTTGTTGCGTATTGAAGATACCGATCAAAAACGTTATGTCGAAGGTTCGACCGACATTATTTTCAACACCTTAAAAACCGTGCATATGGATTGGGATGAAGGACCTGACATCGGAGGTGATTGCGGTCCCTACATTCAATCCGAACGCCGTTCCATCTATCAGGAATATGCCCATAAATTGGTGGAACTGGGCGGTGCGCACTATTGTTTTTGTGCGGCGAGGGATGATGAAGAAGAGGATGATGAAACAAAAATCCCCACCAAATTCAAAGATCCCTGCAAGCGTATTTCTTTAGAGCAGGCCAAGGCAAGAATTGCCGCAGGCGAGCCTTATACAATCCGCCAAACCATCAATAAAAAGGGCGTTTCGCATTTTCACGACGAAGTTTACGGTGATATTGAGATTGATTACGATGAGCTTGACGAAGGAGTTTTGCTTAAAACCGACGGACTCCCGACCTATAACTTCGCTAATGTCGTTGATGACCATTTAATGGGTATTACCCACGTTGTCCGCGGCAATGAATACATTTCTTCAACTCCGAAATATAACCTTATTTATGAGGCTTTCGGTTGGGTTCCTCCGGTTTATGTCCATGTTCCGCCGGTAATGAAAGATGCCCAGCATAAATTGAGCAAACGCAACGGTGATGCTTCTTTTCAGGATTTGGTGGAAAAAGGTTATTTGCCGGAAGCTATCTTGAATTATATTGCCCTTTTAGGCTGGAATCCCGGCACCGATCAGGAGATTTTCTCGCTTGAAGAACTCAAAAAATGCTTTACTGCCGAACGCTTGAATAAATCACCGGCAATTTTTGACATCGTCAAATTAACATGGATGAACGGTTGCTATATCCGCAACTTGCCGGCAGAAAAATTCCATGAGCTGGCAATGCCCCATTATCAAAAATATTTGCACCGTGAACTTGATTTGGCACTGTTAAGCAGTGTTTTGCAGCCGCGTATTGAAACTTTCAACGATATTGCCTCCCAGACTGATTTCTTGGAAAAAATGCCGGAATACGGTCTTGAGCTTTACACCAATAAAAAAATGAAAACCGATGTTGAGGTTGCCAAAAAAACTTTGGCATTGGCTTTGACCGACTTACAAAAAGTCAGTGATTGGAAAAACGATGTTTTGTTTGAGAGCTTAAAAGAATTGGCAGTTGCAAACGAGCTTAAAAACGGACAAATTCTCTATCCTCTGCGCATAGCTTTGAGCGGAAAAGAAACAACCTCCGGAGGTGCGACCGAGATTGCCGCTATCTTGGGTAAAAATGAAACGATAAGCCGTATTGAACAGGCAATACAAAAATTGGGGAATGAAAAATGAAAGAAGTAGGAACCGGAATCATTGTTTGTGACGGCAAAATCTTTATCGGGCAGCGTCCCGAGGGCAAGCCTTTGGCAGGTCTTTGGGAGTTTCCCGGCGGCAAACAGGAGGCGGGCGAGAGTATAGAAGAATGCTTAATCCGCGAATTAAGAGAAGAATTGAACGTTGAGGCTAAAATAGGAAAACATATTATGGATACCGTTTATCGCTATGATGAAAACGAATTTCGCCTGCATGTTTATTTTGTAACCATCCCTGATGATGCAAAGATTACCCTTAATGTTCATCAAAATTCAGCTTGGGTTACACCGCAGGAGATGTCAAATTATGCTTTTCCGCCTGCCGATGAGGCAATAATTCAAAAACTTATCGACTTACTTTGAGGAATAATAAAAACCTTAAAATATAACTCATCAAAAAACATAATTAAATTGCTTCGGATAAAAAATAACATAGTATGTATCAACATACTATGTTATTTATTTGGTCATGCAGATCAGGGATAAATCGGGAAAATTATACCATTTTTTGATGATGTCACAAAGATTATATTCTAAGTGGTTTGACCATGTGGACGCGTTTTTACTACCATTCCGGTCACCCACTCTTTTGTCGCAGAATACTAAATATAATATATTGATTTCTAATAAAAATAAATTATCCGCATGTTTTTAGTTGATTTTTATATCTTTTCAAACGTTATTGTTGATGTTCAAGATTAAAGAAAGGAATTTAAAATGATGCAAGCAGAGAAATTGATTAAAGTTATAATAAATGATTTACTAAAATATTTAAGACTAAAAGAGCAAGATTTTGTTGCAGAAAATCGCCTCACACGACAAATTCCGCATGGACAGAGAGAAAAAAAGAAGATCAGAAAAGCAGTTATAAATTATAACCTCTTTTTGAGATTACCTCCGGGATTGATTCTACAGATGGAAATTCTTTGGAAATCTCGTTTCGTAAGCAATTCAGTAATAAGTCTCCCATTTGGTTCGAATATGTGCCGGTTAATGCTTTTTTATACCAATCAACCAAATTATTTTCTGTAACGATACTCTGAATACGACTTTTCCAACCAATTTGTGTCAATAGTGATAAAATAACATTCTTTTCGGCATCCTTACAAACAATAATAATTCTGTCACTCGATACGCCTGCTACAATATTTTCAGCAAGAGATACATCTAAAGTTAAATGTTTTATTTGAATCGCGGGTCCCCAGTTAGAATACATATCTAATCCTCTATCTGCTGCATTTGTCACGCCAACGCGATATACTCGTGCATCAGAAATATAGGTCGGATTCTGAAAATCTATATTCATAATCATTTGGGCAAAATCTTCAAACTCCGATAAGATACCAACGTCTTTTGTATTTATTGAGACTTCTATTTTTAATTTTAAAACTTGTACCAAAGTTGAAAATAAAGCATAAACAATAATTTCATATATTTTATCTAAGCTACGTTTTAGACCAGGTTCATCCCAAAAAGAATTTATAAAAACCTTTACATCAAATCTTTCTTTTGTCGCATTTGAACAATAAGTTAAAGCTTCTGATAATTGATTATATTTATGAAGAAAATTTCTATAAATATATTCTTCAATACCGCCTTTTGTTCTACGATTTTCTTTTCCTAGTTCATTCAAAAGATGTGGAGGGAGTGCATTAGCCTCAAATAAGTTATCTTGGAACTTAGCACTACTAGTACAAACTCTTCCTAGTAAATGAATACATATATCATCTCTCCATTTTTTGCTTTTCGTTCTATAGTCTTCTAGTTTTAATAGATTAATATCGTGGAAAACACGATCATGATATAGTATTTCAGCAATCTGTATGGGTTTGTACAAATGAACTCTGGATTTATTGATAACAAGATCAAGTGCCTTCCTTGCCTCTTCTAACATCACGCTACCTCCTCTTCTTTATCAACAATGCTTTTATCATAGATCATTAATGCTTCCAACATGGCATGTGCAACCGCTTTCATAACAGGAACTGCAACAGAATTGCCACACTGCTTTTTCATCTTACCATAACTAACAACAATCTTAAAATCATCTGGGAAACCCTGAATTCTCAGCATTTCTCTTTCTGTTGGTCGTCGTTCATCATTTACAAGAATATAATTAGCAGAAGCACCGGCTCTTAATGCAGATGAGTATGGATGAGGTGTAACCGATCCAGCCATATTTTCATGAGATATATATGGTTTGGGATAATCCTTATGTTTGTTTTTCTTTAATCGAGCTTCTCTTATTTCTGGTTTCACATAATATTTCTCGCTTACATTTTTTTCTAATATATCCTCTAACTTCTTACGTTCTCTTAAAGGAATTGGATCAGGAAAGCGGAATAAAATATTATCTAAGAAACCGACTATAATAATGCGTTCTCTCTTTTGAGGGACGCCATAGTCTAATGCATTCAAGACTTGCGCATAAACATGATAACCTAAGTTTTCCAAATGTTTTTTTATAATAGAAAAGGTTCTGCCTCCATCGTGAGCCACAAGATTCTTAACATTTTCTAACATAAAAGCTCTTGGCCTTTTTACTTTTAATATACGCTCAATATCAAAAAACAAAGTACCACAAGTTTCGTTCGCGAAGCCATCTTTTTTACCAATAATAGAAAAAGCTTGGCAAGGGAATCCTCCTAAAAGAATATCGAAATCAGGTATATTGTGTGCATCTATTTTTGTTATGTCCCCCGCAGGATGTTCTCCAAAATTTGCCTCATATGTTTTACACGCATCCTCATCAAATTCAGATGAAAAAACACATTTTGCACCTATGGATTCAAATCCTAGACGTATTCCTCCAATTCCAGCAAACAAATCAATAAAACGAAGCATATCGTAGACCTTTCTCACTTAAAATATATTGTATGTTATTTTTAAAAAAAAGAAACAAAAAAATCAATCTTATAATTTTTTTTACTTTGAAATAATAATAAGAAATAAAAGCCATTTATTTTTCGCGACAAAAGAGCTCCCCTCCACTACCAGATACCAATGAGTGACCGCGTGATATAAAACGAACTATTTTCAATGTGTTAAGACCTCGTGATCACAGTTTGTATCTTTTTTGCGGATGATATACTTTTGGCATAAAAGTATACTCTTGCAGGTCTCAAAATTCACATAAAATGATATTCCTGTCCTCTTGACACCCCAAAAAAAATATCATTAACTCATCAAAAAACATAATTAAATTGCTTCGGATAAAAAATAACATAGTATGTATCAACATACTATGTTATTTATTTGGTCGGGACGAGAGGATTTGAACCTCCGACATCTTGCACCCCATGCAAGCGCTCTACCAGGCTGAACTACGTCCCGATTGAGTCGTTTAATAGTCTTATTTTATTTTAAAAGCAAGCAAAAAATATGGCTTGTTAAAAAAAATTTTCTTTACATTACGGATTTTTTATGCTAGGGTAAAATCAAGGCAGGGGAAATTCTGCTTTGAGGTGTCACAACCTCTCTAATGTCGTTTATACTAAAACGTAATTTAGTGTGTCCGCCGTTATCGGTTGGAAGTCTGCAAAATATAAAGAATATGCGGAACTATTACATTAGATAGTTGTGAACTTCCAACCACCTCGCGGGTGAAAAACCCAAAAGGTGGTTTCTTTTTAATTATAAAGAAACCATAAAAGGAAGTTTAGATGACAAACAAAACTTTTTTAATTCTTTTACTATTAGGCGTTTCATATACCGCCTATAACGCCGCGGCAGTATCCGAAAACTTTGAAATTTCAACCACCATCGACCACGAAATAGTCTTAGGCAATTTCAAAGCCGCAAGCGAGGATGGCAATATTATTAAAACCGGTGATATAAGCCTCGGCACGATTGTTATAAACAAAGATGCAACAGGAATAACCGCTTGGGAGTATAGTGATTCGGGAATATTCAGACTAAAATCAGGAAATGGAATAGTTTCGGCACCAAACATCACAGTTGGCACTTTTACTGCCAATATTGCCAATCCATCCGCTTGCACAACAGCAAGCAATTCTTGTGGGGGATTAAATATTGCGGGGAACCATGGTAGCAGCATTTATAACATATTTGGCGGGAACAGCAATAGCAATGGTTGTAATTTTTATATGAAATACAATGAAAGTGCCGATAATTTTAAAGTCTATCCGATTGTCTGCCAGATAAATGACAGCTCTCAAGTTACCACCGGAACCAAGACCGGAACGTTAACCGTTTCCTATACGCCGAGTTAAAAAACATCACGAAAAAAACATCACTAAAAAACCCCGCGTGGTGCGGGGTTTTTCTTCTTAACGCTAAAATCAGCGCACAATCAATTAAAGATTGGCAAGATCAACGTGAATACCGGCACCCATAGTTGAGCTTATGGAAATTCTCTTCATATAGGTTCCTTTAGCTCCGCTTGGTTTAGCCTTAATAATGGCATCAATCAAAGTTTTAGCATTTTCATAGATTGCTTCTTCGCTAAAGCTTACTTTGCCGATTCCGGCGTGAACAATACCGGTCTTTTCGGCACGATACTGAACTTCACCGGCTTTAGCCTTTTTAACCGCGTTGGTTACATCCATGGTAACCGTTCCGAGTTTCGGGTTCGGCATCAAGCCTTTAGGTCCTAAAACTCTGGCAACACGGCCGGCCAACCCCATCATATCCGGAGTGGCAATGCAACGGTCAAAATCAACTTTACCTGCCAAGATGGAATCAATCAAATTTTCGGCACCGACAATATCAGCTCCGGCGGCCTTGGCTTCATCAGCCTTTTCGCCTTGAGCCAAAACGGCAACACGAACGGTTTTACCGGTTCCGTTGGGAAGAGAGCAAACGCCTCTTACCATCTGGTCGGCATACTTCGGATCGACACCCAAATTGATAGCCAAATCAACTGTTTCATCAAATTTGGCATTGGCATTTTCCTTAACAAGCTTTACAGCCTCTTTCAAAGAATAGAGCTTGGACTTGTCAATGTTTTTATAGATATTGGCAATTCTTTTTCCCATTGTCTTACTCCACAACCTTTACGCCCATAGAAACCGCTTGACCTTTAACCATATTCATGGCAGCCTCAACGGTAGAGCAATTCAGATCCGGCAATTTGGCACTGGCAATTTCTTTTACCTGTTCCATAGTAATTTGTCCGGCAACGGTTTTGCCCGGTTCTTTTGAAGCGGATTTAATCTTCGCGGCAGTCTTGATATAATAAGCCACCGGAGGAAGTTTGGTAATGAAAGTGAAAGACTTGTCTTCATACGCCGTAATAACAACCGGAACAGGAATACCCGGTTCCATTTTTTGAGTTGCGGCATTGAAAGCCTTGCAAAATTCCATAATATTCAAGCCTTTTTGACCCAGAGCCGGACCAACCGGAGGAGACGGGTTCGCCTTTCCGGCGGGGATCTGCAGCTTGATCAATCCTAAAATTTTCTTTTTAGATTTTACAGCCATTTTGATACCTCACTATAGGTTCGTGGTAAGATTATGGCCAATCCCCCACGAGTTGTTGAAACAAAAGCATTTTTTTACGATTCGTCAGAAAAAATGCTTATTTTGTATAGCACATTTTTTTTCTTTGGCAAGCATTTTTTATAGTTTTTTTATATTTTTTTCTTTGACAAGAAAGTTTTTTTATGCTAGGGTCAGAATCGAAGCAGGAAAAATTCTGCTTTGAGGTGTGAGAACCTCCCTTTGACGTTTTTACTGAAACGTAATTTAGTTTGTCCGACTTTTACGGTTGGAAGATTGCAGAATATAAAGAATATGCAATACTATTTCAAAGGTAGTTCTCAACTTCCAACCACCTCGCGGGTGAAAAACCCAAAAGGTGGTTTCTTTTGTAGCTTTAATAAAAAAAGGAAGTTTAGATATGAAAAAATATATTTTAATGCTCGGTGTTGCCGGAGTTGTATTAGGCAGTTATTGCGCATACGCGGGAAATTCCGCCACAATGACCGTTACCGCAACAATCGCCCACGATGTAAGTTTGACCAAAATCGGCGATATAAATTTAGGTACCATCACCATCAATCCGGCTTATACGGGAACGGATACATATTGGACATATAGCGACTCGGGGGTAATAAATTATATTACACAAGGAGCGATTGTTTCGGCAGATAATGCCACAGCCGGTACTTTTACCGCCAATATCGCTAATCCTTCTGCTTGCAATGGAACAAGTATTTCTTGCGGAGGATTCTCAGCTGATGCTGAGTATCCTATGTTCGGCGGTACTGGTTTAAGCAATGCTTGCGGTTTTGTTATAGAATACAGCGAAAGCGAAAATAGTTTTAAAGTTGTTCCTTATTCTTGTCATATACATGATATGAGTAAGATCACCACCGGCAATCACTCGGAGAGTATAACCATATCCTATTCTGCGGAAGGTTAAATAAAAAAACTCGGGCGGGGATTGAAGCCCCGCCCGCAGATTATAACCTGCAGATTATAAAATTTATAAAAAATACTCCCTTAAATAGTTTGGCAAATCAGCAACATTAACCCGGTGTTGTTCCATCGTGTCGCGATCGCGGATTGTAACCGATTCGGGGGATTGCTCAATGGTTTCAAAATCAACCGTTATGCAAAGCGGCGTGCCGATTTCATCATGGCGGCGGTAAGCCTTGCCGATGTTGCCGGTATTTTCCAAAGCTACACGCCCGATACCGAGTTTTAAGAGATTTTGTTTAATCTCGTGACATTTGTTCATAATCTGCTCATTGTTTTTCTTGAGCGGAATAACGGCAACCTTTATCGGGGCAAGGTGTTTTTTCAATTTCAAAACAATACGGGAATTTCCTTCTCCCAAATCCTCTTCGGTGTAAGCCTCGGTCATAACCGCCAAAACGCCGCGGTCAACTCCCATTGATGGCTCAACCACAAACGGCACAACCCATTGGTTTTTATCGTTCATAATACAGAGTTTCTGGGTTGAATCCGGATTGGGATGGCAATGAGAGGTCAAGTTCATCTCCTCTTGCGCCTTGGTATGATTACCCAAATCATAATCGGTACGATTAGCAATTCCTTCCAATTCTTCCATACCGTGCGGAAATTGATATTCAATATCATAGCAGGCTTTGGCATAATGAGCCAAGTCATCTTTCGGAGTGGTGTAAATATTGATGCGCTCGCGCTTTAAGCCTTGATCAACCCACCATTGAATACGGTTTTCTTTCCAGATTTCGTGCCATTTTTCGTCTTCACCCGGTTCAACAAAAAATTCCAACTCGGCTTGTTCAAATTCGCGGACACGGAAGATAAAATTACGCGGAGTAATCTCGTTGCGGAAAGATTTGCCGATTTGGGCAATGCCGAACGGAAGTTTACGCGAAGTGGAATCGACCACATTTTTAAATTGGGTGAAAATCGCTTGCGCGGTTTCGGGGCGCAAATATCCGAATGACGAACCGTCATCAACCGGACCTATGGCTGTCTTAAACATCAAATTAAACGGTCTGGGTTCGGTCAAATCGGTTGAACCGCAGTTCGGACATTTACCGTTGATGTGATCGGCACGGAAACGGCCTTTACACTTTTTGCAATCAACCATCGGGTCGGAAAAAGTATCCTCATGTCCGGAGTAGCGGAGAACTTTTTGATTGGTAAGAATTGCGGCATCCAAGCCCTCAACATCATCACGTTCATAAACCATAGCGCGCCACCAAGCGGCTTTAAGGTTGTTTTTTAATTCAACACCCAAGGGACCGTAGTCATAAACCCCTTGAAGACCGCCGTATATATCGGCGTTTTGAAAAATAAAACCGCGGCGTTTGCATAATGACACCAGTTGTTCCATTGTTGTGGCAGGCATAGTTTTTATCCTTTGTTGTTGATTTATTAACTTATTTGCTTTATAGAGTATTTGAAAAAAAATAGCAAGCGGAGATAATAAATAATGGTAAAAAAAGTAAAAGTCGCCCTCGTTTATGATTTTGACGGAACTTTAAGCACTACTAATATGCAGGATTACGGTCTTATTCAACTCTTTAAAATGCGCCCCAAAACCTTTTGGCGGCAGGCTAACCAATGGTGGGTTGACAATTACGCCGATCAAATTACCAGCTCCATGTACTATTTTGTGAAAATGTCTAACCAGAAAAAAGTACCTTTGAGCCGCGAGGTTTTTGCCGATTGTGCCAAAAATATTGAATATTACGCCGGTGTAGAAAACTGGTTTGACCGGATTAACCACTACGGAGATATGCTCGATTTGGATATTGAACACTATATAATCTCCTCGGGTTATGAGGAAATTATAGAGGGCAGTTCGATTCGTAAGTATTTTAAGGAAGTTTTCGGCTGTGCGTATGCTTACGATGATAAAGGACATCCGATATGGCCGGCGAGAGTGGTCAACTATTCCACCAAAACACAATATTTATCCAAAATCAATAAAGGTTTGGGCAAACTTGAAGACCGTGCGGTTAATGAATTTATGCCTGATGAGGATCGCCCGATTCCCTTTTCGCGGATGATATATTTGGGGGATGGCGATACCGATATTCCCTCTATGCGATTGGTGAAAAAAAGCGGCGGTAAATCTATTGCCGTTTACCGTCCCAAGAGCCATAAACATAAAACCAAGGCGATTAAATTATTAACCGACGGCAGAGTTGATTTTGCGCTGCCTGCGGATTATTCGGAAGACAGCCAGATTGATACCGCAGTCAAAACAATTTTGGTAAAACTTGCCACCGAACGCGATTTGCAGGTGTTGCAGGAAAAAGAAAATAAAAAGAAATTACCGCGGGATAAAAAATAAGTTTTTCGGGCGGAGCTCCCCGCCCGATTGCTTTTTATTTTATTATTACGAAGCGGAAAAACTATAAATTTTTTGCTTTACAATCGCAATTTTTTATGATAGCTTGGACTTGAAGTGAGCGAAAAGTCACTTTGAGGTCTCATAGCCTTTAGTATAACGTTTTACACTTGCGTAAAAGTGCTTTCAGCTTAATATGGCTGGAAGGTTAGGGAATATAAAGAATACCTGACGCTGTTTTATACTACAGTTATGAGCTTCCAGCCACCTCGCGGGTGAAAAACCCAACAGGTGGTTTCTTTTTTAAGATAAGAAACCATAAAAGGAAGTTTAGATGACAAACAAAACTTTTTTAATTCTTTTACTATTTGGCGTTTCATATACCGCCTATAATGCCGCCGCCGTTTCCGAAAATTTTGCAATTTCCACCACCATTGACCACGAAATAACTTTAGGCAATTTCAGAGCCGCAAGTGCGGATGCGAATTTGGATGTAACCGGAGATTTAGCTTTAGGCACCATTACCATTAACCCCATTTATCAAACAGGCTCATTTATGCCGGATACTAACGGCGGAATTTATATTGTCGAAGGAACAGAGCAAAAAAGCGGGGGTGTCATTTCGGTAAGCGGCGGACATACCGGGAGAATCCGTGTTAATCTCCCCGATCCTTATATTCCTCAAGATTACATATTCATAACTCCGGATCCTTTGGTTGTTGATGTGCTTTCCATAAATACTTTTATGATTTGGAATGTTGAAGACAACATATATGCCATAATGCCGGATGAGGTTTCCTATTCATCATTGCCGCGAGCCAAAAATTACAGTGGTTCTGTTACCATTACTTATAGAGCGGATTAAAAGGTAAATCATAGGCTTTTCGCAAACGATTTGTTATTTTTGTGTTGACAAAAAACTGCGATTGACAAAAAATTGCTTGCTTTTGAACGGTAAGTGTGATATAGTTCTGCCCATTGAGATAATATTTTGGAAAAAGTTATGACAAAAAACAAAGATTTAGAGTCTGCCTATCACACCATTGACAAAGAGATTGAAGCTTTGAATATGATGCGTTCCGAACTTGATGATTCACTTATCAAGGCTCTTGATTTAATGCAATCAACCAAAGGAAGGGTAATTGTTACCGGAATGGGAAAATCCGGACATATCGGCAGCAAGATTGCCGCAACGCTTGCCTCTACCGGAACTCCTTCCTTTTTTGTTCACCCTGCGGAGGCCAGCCACGGTGACTTGGGAATGTTGACGGCCGACGACACGGTTTTGGCAATTTCCAACAGCGGCGAATCCAAAGAACTTTCCGATATTTTGATTTATTGCAAGAGATACGGTATTCCGCTTATTTCCGTTACCAAGAATCCGGACAGCACTTTAGGTAAAGCCGGAGACATTATTCTTAAACTCCCTAATGACGGCGAGGCCTGCCCGCTTGGCTTGGCTCCGACTTCTTCCACAACCGCAACTCTTGTGTTGGGGGATGTCTTGGCGATTGCACTTCTTGAGCGAAAAGGTTTTTCCGTTAACGACTACAAACAACGTCATCCGGGCGGAAAACTGGGCGCGATTTTGCAAAAAGTTTCCGATTTGATGCACGTCGGCGATGAACTGCCGCTTGCGGGAGAAGACGCCAATATGCGCCAAATCATTATGACTATGTCCTCTAAAATGCTGGGCTGTGTCGGTATTGTTGATAAAGAGGGCAATTTAACCGGAATGATTACCGACGGAGATCTTCGCCGCGCAATGGTGAAATCCGCTGACAATGAGCTGTTTTCAAAGAAGGCTTTGGATATTATGACCAAAAACCCCAAAGTTACCACTGCGGGAATTTTGGTTGCCGAGGTAGTTAACTTTATGAACTCCAAGAGCATTACCCAGCTTTTCGTGGTTGAAAACAAAAAACCCATAGGGGTTATTCACTTGCACGATTGCCTGCGCGCCGGTTTTACTTTTGATGAGAAAAAAGCATCTTCGGGAAATAATGTTAGCAAAGCGGCGTAAACTGTGTTTGATTTAAAACAACTTGACAACCTGTTCAATGACGAGAACCTCAAAAAGCAAGGCGATAATGTAAATACCCGCCGGCAAAAACTCGTACGGACAATAAAAATCGTCTTTCCGGCCGTTGCGGCGGCGTTAATCGGAATGCTGGCGGTTTTTCCGAGCTTGCAGGAGCGAATCGACATATCCGCACAGATTGCCAAGCCGACCAAACAAGAGTTGGAAAAGCTGCACATGGAAAATACGGTTTTGTATGTTACCGACAAGTCAAACCGTGTCAACAGTTTCAAAGCCGAAAAAATTGATGAAACCGAACCTTCCTCGCAGGTCTTGAAAATTGTTTCTCCGGTGGGAAAAATTCCTTCTTCCGACGGGAATTTTATTGATATTGTCGCTCCTTGGGGATTTTATGATCGCAATGCTTCGCTCATATCCTTAAATGAAAATGTGGATATAACTTACAGCGACGGGATGAAAGCCAAAACCGAAGAAATGTTTTTTGACTCGAAAGCATCCAAAGCCTACGGACTTAAACCGATTGAGGCAAGCGGAAAATACGGTCTTCTCAAATCGCAGGGCTTTGAATATCATACCGACAGCGAATACGCGCTTTTTAACGGAAATGCCGAAATTCACATTGACGAATCGATGGGCGGGGAAAAAAACGATATTTTCGCCCGTGACAAGATTGAGTTTTTTAAATCCGAATTGCGTTTGGTTGCCACCGGAAAAGCTCAAGTAAAACGAACATCGTTAAAAATAAACGGCGATGTGCTGACGGCGGTTTTTAAGAAAAATGCCGACAATAAAACCGAGATAAGCGACTTTTACGGTCAGGGCAATGTTGTGGTTGATAATTATAAAAACAAAGTTTTTGCCGATAAGCTCAAAGCGTTTTTCAACAATTTGGCAGGGGAAAGTGTGCTTGAAAAGGTTGAGATGACCGGCAATGTCAAAACCAAGACAAATGAAGGGGAAATTCACGCGCAAAGAGGGATTTATTATCCCAAGAGTTCGCGTGTCGAACTGTATGATGATGTTGTTATCATCAAAGACGGTAATTCCATGCGTGCCGATTATGCACAAACCGACTTAAATACAGGAATAAGTAAAATGGGCAATCCCGCTCAAAAACAAAAAGGGCGGGTTTCAGGCGTTATTTATGAAGACAGTTTCCGCAAAAAACGATAGGAAAAAATATGTACGAAAGCAACAAAAATTCCACGCTGGAAGTTTTTAATATCGGCAAAAAATATAAAAACCGTCCGGTTCTGCGCAATGTTTCGTTAAATGTTAAGCGCGGTGAGGCAGTGGGGCTTTTAGGTCCCAACGGTGCCGGTAAAACAACCTGTTTTTATTGCGTTACGGGGCTTATCACCCCCGATTACGGCGATGTACATATTGACGGACAGGATATTACCTGCCTTCCGATGTATAAGCGCGCGCAAATGGGAATCGGCTATCTTCCGCAGGAAGCTTCCATTTTTCGGAGTTTGAGCGTTGAAGATAACATCAAGGCCATTTTGGAAATTGTGGTTGAAGATGAGGATTTGCGGGAAAATATGTTGGAAGAACTGCTAAATGAGTTTTCCATAGCTCATTTGCGTAAATCTCCGGCTATGGCCTTGTCGGGAGGCGAGAGAAGAAGGCTTGAGATTGCAAGGGCTTTGGCAAGCCGCCCTAATTTCATTTTGCTTGATGAACCGCTGGCGGGTATCGATCCGATTGCGGTGGGTGAAATAAGAAATTTGGTTTCCCAGCTCAAACATCGGGGATTAGGCGTGTTGATAACCGACCACAATGTGCGGGAAACTTTGGATATTACCGACAGGGCTTATATATTGCACGGCGGCACCGTTCTTATGGAAGGAACTCCGGAAGAAATTGTTGCCAACGAGGAAGTAAGAAGAGTTTATCTCGGTGATAATTTTTCGATGTAATTAACGCTTTTTTAGTTAATTAGTTTCAAACTGGACTTGAATTATGCCAAAAAGAGTGATAAGTTGGCAGTTCAAGAGTTACAATAAATTGCTTTAAGGAAAAATTATGAAAATTACATTTACAGGCAAACAGGTTGATATCAGCGACAGACTTCGCGCTCATATTGAAGAAAACGTATTGAATGCGGTAACCAAATATTTCAGCGATCCGATCGGATGCAATGTTGCCTTTTCCAAAGAAGGTGATGATTTTTCGGCCGAAGTTACCGTGCATCCCGCCAAAAATATTGTTTTGAAGGGAACCGGTAAGGGCGGCGATCCTTACACTGCTTTTGACGATGCCAATTCACATATCGTCGTTCGTTTAAGCAAGCATAAAAATCGCTTGAAGGATCATAAGAGCAAGACCGGACTTTCCGAGCTTGCCAGTGCTAAAGTATTTCCGGTTATCGAAACCGAAGAAGAAATGGATATTGACGAAAACGCTCCCCTGACAATCGCCGAATTGGAACCCAATATTCCGGTTTGTTCGGTAAGCGAAGCCGTTATGTATATGGATCTTTCCAATGAATGTGCTTTGATGTTCAGAAACGCCAATAACAACCATATCAGCATGGTTTACCGTCGTAAAGACGGCAATATCGGCTGGGTTGAACCGAAAGCGGATAAATAAGGAAATATTTATGAAAATTTCTGATATATTGAGTGCTTCCGATGTGCTTATGCTGGAGGATGTTTCTTCCAAAAGAGAGCTTCTTAAAAGCTTGGCAGTCCACGCTGCACCAAAAGCCGGAATTGACGAAAGAGTCTTATTTGACATTGTGTTGGAACGTGAAAATTTAGGCTCTACGGTCATCGGTAAAGGAGCTGCCTTGCCGCACGGACGGATTCCCGGACTGAAACACACGCAGGCACTTTTTGCCAAGGTTAAAGGCGGTGTCGATTTTAATGCCGCTGATGAGCAAAAATCCGACTTGGTGTTTATGCTGCTTTCGCCTGAAGACAGCGGAGCCGACCATCTGGAGGCCTTGGCGAAAATAGCCGGAATAATCAAAAATGAAGAACAATGTTCCAAACTCCGGCACGCCGCAAGTACGGCAGAAATTTATAAAATATTGACCAAATAAAAAGCTTTCTATGCTTTATGTGCGGGAGGAGAAGAGTTAAACTCTCTCCTCCGGTTTTTTGTCGGAAAATATTGAGGGGATTTCAGCATTTAGAATAAGATATGAGATAAAAATAAGGAGAGGAAACCCTCTCCTTATAATAAATCAGCAATTCTGATGAGAATCTATGAGGCATTGTAGGAGATAGTTATGGTTGCCTCATGATCACCGGGATCTGCTCTAACATTTACACCGCAGTATGATGGTACAACCTTGAAAGTGTTTGAACTGTCATGAGCTATTACGAAGGTGCATCCGGCCTCAGATGAAGCATCACCGCCCATAATATTGGCAGTACTTTCCTTTCCATAGTCCACGCTCAATCCCCCGCAGGTATAGCTTGTGCCATTGCAAGCCGAAGGATTAGCAATATTGGCAGTAAAAGTACCCGGGGTTGCAGCTGTTGCCGCAGTTACAGGGTCGGTTTTGGCTTTCAATGTCCCATCCGAGTTATAAGAAGTGGAGCCATACCCTTCACCCGCAGGATTGATGGTGATAGTACCGAGGTTTATGTTGCCGGTTCCGGTTAAGCTTACATCGTGATTGATGGTCGCGGTAACGGTCATTGTGGCGGAATTAGCCGCGTATGCATAGTATGAGCCAAGAGCGACACTCGCAACGCCAATCAATAAAATATAATTTTTCATAATTTTTACTTCCTTATCTGTTGTCTTAAAAAGAAAACCACCTTTTGGGTATTAAACCCGCGAGGTGGCTGGAAGTTAGTAACTACCTTTGAAATAGTATTGCATATTCTTTATATTTTGCAATCTTCCAACCATAAAAGTCGGATAAACTAAATTACGTTTCAGTAAAAACGTCAAAGGGAGGTTACTACACCTCAAAGTGGCTTTTCGCTCACTTCAAAATCACCCTAGCATAAAAATTTACCAATGTAAAGCAAAATTTTATAATTTTTATTATTCTCTGCCCCTAATTGTCGTCCTGCCCCTTTGTCGTCCTGAACACCCCAATTGTCGTCCTGAACAACCAAGCTGTCGTCCTGAACTTGTTTCAGGACCTTTAACATAGATGCTGAAACAAGTTCAGCTTTGACAAGAGCGGGGCGATTGAGGACGGAAAAAGAAAGAGGCAAAAAATAATGGTAACGGGGATGAAAATCTCAAAAAATGCCGAAATTATCAGAAACTGTTTTTAATCAGAAGATTTATCCGATAATTTGGAACTTAAAAAGCCCAAAAAACCACTTTTAAATTTAATATTTGGATTATTCTGCCTGCTCAATGCCAATCGCAATACTTCCGTAGTTATGGAAAATGGCATACATCCTTTTTGGTAATCGGCATGAATATTATCTCTAAATAACGGTAGATATTTTTCTTCTGTCAACGGATGTTCAAAATGCTCGTGAGATATGCAGATTTCCTGCCATTTTTGGCACAATTCTTCTTCCATGTGCATAGCAATAAAATCTTCAAAATTGTTGTCATCAAACCAAAAGTCAACAACGCCGGAAGGTTTGTTGGCATATTTTTCTTTATCTCCGCTATCGTTTCTTATATAAATATCTCTATCAACCCAAACATTTATTGAAGTGTTACGATTGTCTTTTCTTGCTTTATCATACTTTGCTTTTACCGCGGTATAATGCCCGTTGCCGACGCAATAAGTTTGAAACGTGAACGAATAATCGTTTTCGTCAAGATAGCGATTCAACTCTTGTATGTAGGCAACTTCGGAAGGTCCCTCGCAAACAACTAAATATATTTTTTTCATTGCATACATTTTTTTGTCCTCAAATATATGCGTGGGGAATCCCGGAAAAGGCACCGTTTAAATATTGTTTTCTAAAATTGGTTACATTGCGTATTCCTTCGAAAGAGGATATTTTTCTGACTGTTGTTCCTTGGGATAATGTTTTACGGACAATAGCTATTTCCGATAATCTTAATAAATCACGATCCAATATATCTGTATTATGAGCGGTAAATATCAGTTGGGCAGAGCTCTTATTATATCGTTTATCCTTAAACAGTTTAATTATCTCGATAAGCAACAAAGGATGCAATGAACGTTCAAGTTCATCAATTATAAGCACTTTTCCGCCTTCCAAAGCAGATAAAAACAATCCCAACAAACCCGCAAGCACCTGTGTCCCTTCCGATTCTTCCATAAAGTTAAATATTACATCGTTGCCGTTAATATCGCTGTGGTATGAATAAATATCGTCCTTTGAAATCACGCTCATTCCTGCAGGATTAGGAATTTTTTGAACATTTCTTTCTAAGTCCATTCTTTTTATATCAATATCCAATTTTTGCAATAATTCGGTGATTTTTAAAAAAGCTCTTTTTATATCGGCAAAATTATCGGCAGAAGATGCTGCAAGTTTGTCCAATCCGAATGAAAACGGCATGGAATTGAAAGGGTAAATCTCAATATTGAACAGGATCTCTTTATAAACATCGGCAACTTGTTCACTTAATCCGGAATAATTTGTTGCCAAGCGATTAAGAAAAGTTATTTTTTGAAGTTTGTTTACATCACGGCATTCAATATTTAAAACTTCTTCCATACGTTGGGCAGTATAACTTTTTTGCACAATTCCCGAAAAATCAGCACATTGCTGATGAATTTCATATATTTTGCTTTCATCGCATTTTAAGTATTCGTGAACAATGCTTTGTTCATTATATTCCAGACCGTAAGTATACTTTTTGGCTCTAACGAAAAAAGACAGTTCAAAAAAAGTGGTATTAAATTTGGAATTGAGTTTATTTGGCATATAAAGGTTTTCAATACGATTTGTTATCAATATCTTGAATGTACTCAATGCCCGTATTATATTTGTCTTTCCTGAAGCATTAGCACCATAAACGGCAAAGCACGGAACATAGCGGCACTTCTTTTTGGGCTCCAAAAAGGTCAACATACTGCTTTCTTTATATCCGTTGGGGGCTTTCCCTTCATCAAAGGCAAAATTTATCTGTGCATCTACGATAGATTTAAAGTTTTTTATCTTAAATGTTGAGAGCATATTTATCCTCCAAATTATAGCGTATATATAAACCTATGGAAACAATATGTCAAGATAAACATTTTTTTTGTTTATCTTGGTGTGTTGCTAGGATACCAAAGGGAGGGGAAAAGGAGGCAAAAAAGCACAATCAAAAACTATAAAATTTTCTTTGACAAACGCAATCTTATTTGCTAGATTAACAATAGCAAATGAAAATTTTGCAGAATCTCAAACGAGGTTCGGAGCTGTCGAAAGCTTTTACATTATCCGGTGTTGGTAACGTCGTTAGTCTGTGGGCAAAATTGCCATACTGATGCTTATCTGGGTATTATGCCCGGGAGCTTATAGTGTATGTCCAATGGGTTCGCCTTTAAAGACTATAAGAGTCATTTGATAATGTATGATTTTCGAACTCCCGGACACCTCGCTCGAGGTGTCTGTTTTTATAAAAAAGGAGTTAATACCTATGAACAAAACTTTTTTAACCTTACTTTTAACCGGCATATCATATACCGCATATAATGCCGTTGCAGTGTCCGAAAATTTTGCAATTTCCACTACCATTGACCATGAAATAGTTTTAGGCAATTTCCGCACATCTTCCGCCGATGCCAATTTTTATGTAAGCGGTGATATAGATATGGGTTTATTTGTCATCAATACAGAATATGAAGGGGAAACGTATTGGCAATATTCCAATACAGGTAAAATCTACTACACAGCCGGACAAGCTATTGTTTCTGCCTCCAACCAATCAATAGGCTATTTTACCGCCGACATTCCCAATGCTCACGATTGCGGGAGGATAACAACTCATTCTTGCGGAGGGTTAGGATTTTCAAGAGATTATGTGTGGATTTTTAACCTGTTAGGAGCAAACAGCGGTTGGTGCGACTTTGCAATAGAGTACAGCGGACACGATAATGTGTTTAAAGCCTTTACTCAACAATGTAAAATAACTGATGCTTCTAAAGTTACCGAAGGAGTGCACTCCGGACATATAACCATAGTTTACAATCCCGAATAAGGGGGGACGAGAAGGGTAATACCTTAAAAATAGATTCCGAAACAAGTTTAGCAAGACAAGCGGGACGTCCCTTCTTTACGTCATCAATCCAGATGAAAGAGTTATGCACAAGAAGATTTATTTTTTGCATTAAGAGTAATAATAAACTTACGCATAACAGCAGTAATAGCAACCATTTTAGGTTTAGCTCTCTCAATCAATTGTTCGTAAATAAACTTATATTTAGTATCATATCTTATAGCAATCAAAGCAGCCATAAAGAGAGCTTTTTTAACTTCCGGTCTTCCAGATTGAGTACGTCTGTATCCGCTCAATGTTCCACTGTCTTTAGCAAACGGGGCAACACCGCAAAGAGCAGCAATCTGTCTTCTGTTTAAGTACCCCAATTCCGGTAACAAACCAAGCAATATAAACGCTATTTTCTTTCCTATTCCTTTTTGTTCCAGCAACAATTTATATTTCTTTTTTAATATCTCATTGCTTTCTATCACTTCTTCAATATGCTCTTCCAATTTGGTTATTTCTTTGTCATAAACTTTGAGCAATGTTTGTATTGATTTTGTTACAATAGGAACATTATCAGGTGCTTTAAGACGATTCTTCTCCTTTTGAGCCATGTCTTTTAAGTCCACTAATCTCACAACCAGTTTTTTAATACAGCAATCATACGGTTGATATAAACGAAGTCTCTCAAAGCATTTATTGCCATAATCAGCTAATAGCTTTGCATCTATGGTATCGGTTTTAGCTGTTATTCCCATTGCTCTGGCAAAGTTTTTAACCTTCCTGCCTTCGGCTCTTATAACCTTAAAACCTTTCTCAAAGAACATATTAACGCATAAGGCTTCATAGCCTCCGGTTAAATCTATGATAATATATAAATCTTCCGAAAATTCTAAAGCTCTGATATATTGGCGTATCGCCGCTTTAGAATTTTCTATTTTCTTTAATTCGCCGGTAGAACTATTAAAAATATCCAATTTATATTTTGATACATCAATACCGATAAAAGTCTTGTTTTTATTTTCAGTCATGTTATAATCCTTTCTGTATCAAAGATACTTAACTTTCAATTGTTAGCGTACGCGTATTTGATACGGTACAAGCAATCCATCAAGTATCATTTATCAACGGGCGGAGAATAAGATGACGACGAACTTTTAGTTCTATGCCGGGACATTCATCCGCCCGTCTTTCTTTTTACACCTCTTTTTATAACATGTCTTTATCTAACAATGGCGGCGGCTGGAACCGGCAATCCAGGTCTATAATTTGGCAAATTGTTTTACCTGGACGCCGCATCAAGTGCGGCGTGACATAGTAGGGGAAGAACGCCGAATAGATGGACGGTGTGACATAGGAGAGGAAAGACACCGAATAGATGGATGGAGTGACATGAGAGGAGAGGAACGCCGAAGAGATAGCTACGGCTTCATAGTTATCCGTTTTCGGAGAAGGTACGGAGTTAATAACAGCGGGAGAGTTTATCTGACTTTCCGGTTCAATGTACATTGTGTCAATGTCAACACTCTGTGCGTTAACTGCAGATACGCAGAAAAACGCCGCAATAAAAATAGAATTTTTCATACGCATAATAATTAAATTATGGTCTGATGATAGCACTTTTTGACAAAAAACAAGTTTTTTGCATTTTTGACAGATTTTTTTTGACAACCGGTATAAAATGCCTTATAAGGAAAATGATATTCAATTATTATAAACTTAAAATTTAAGCGTATGTATGGTTTTATTATTATGAGTCTATGCCAGTTTGCAGATAAGGCAATTTTGGTGCTTTTGGTTGTATTTTTGAGTGTTGTCGGACTTCTTGTTCAAAAGAAACTGCGGGATGAGTGCCAACGTAAAGAAAAAGAGAATGTTGTTGACCGCCCGTCATTTTTTGACGAAGATGCCGGAAAGCTTGCTTATGCGTACTTTCCTCATCCCATGCCGCAAACAGCACACAGTATCTCCTATTTTTCACCCTATCTCGTAAAGGATTGTGTGTTGCATTACAAACCACGCGATGAACGGGGGAAGGCGTATGACAATGTGCGGGGAATCGTCATAACGCCTCAATTAACCCTCCTGCGTGAGATTTTGTTTCAAAAAGAATTTCCGGACGACATCAGGGAGATTATGAAACATTATAAAGGAAGACTTCCTACCGAGGCGGAAATCAGGGCGATTTATGCCCAAAAAAGTCAAATCTGCAACAATCTCATGGAACTGGGTGAATCCCCCTTGTGTGAGAGGAGGTACCTTTTTACCTGCGGTGATGAAAAAAAGGATAAGGTGTATAACTATTGCCTCGATTTCGCAACCGGAGAAGTTGTATTGGCCGATTGCGATAGCTTTGTTGCCGCAGTCTTGGTGGAATAAATTAAGAAAACGACCTTTTGAATAATCAAAAGGTCGTTTTTTGTCAGCTCGGAGTGTAAGAGATGGTAAAATAACTTGTGTGTGTCCCAAGCGGGACTAAAGATGGATTATTTATAGCACAATTAGGATAAATCCTAAAAATATTCTCGTTTCCGGTATATTTGATGTAGCCGGTGCAATGAGAACCATCAGTGGTGTCAAATATATGAATATTGGCATTGACATCACTATCGCCCAAAACACTCAACCCACCGCAGGAAGTCTGCCTGTTCGTACAATCGGAGGGATTGGGAATATCGGCATGAAAAAAACCGCCGGTAAGTGGCGATGCCGAGATAATCAAATTACTGTTCTCAAGGTTAATCGCGCCGTCATCAAAATAAGACCACCATGTATAATCGTTACAGTCGGGATCAATGATGATAACCCCGAGATTGAGATTTTCGCTTACATCCAGATTTGCATCGGCACTTGCGGCTTTGAAATTGCCCAGAGTTATTTCGTGGTCAATGGTGGTGGAGATTTCAAAGTTTTCGGAAACGGCGGTTGCATTATAGGCGGTGTAACTTACGCCTGCCAATAAAAGAATTAAAAAAGTTTTGTTTGTCATCTAAACTTCCTTTACGGTTTCTTGCATTAAAAAGAAACCACCTTTTGGGACGTATCCCGCGAGGTGGTTGGAAGCTGCAAACTATTAAGTACAATAGTGCAAGGTATTTGATAAATCTTATTTCCCTGCCTTCCAACCATAAAAGTCGGATATATCAAATTACGTCTTGATACAAACGGTACTTACGAGGCTTGCAGACCTCAAAGTGACTTTTCATTCACTTCAA
>JAFUYI010000080.1 GCA_017470585.1 Alphaproteobacteria bacterium
AAAAAGTGTGAAAATTTTGCTTTACATTGCTGTTTTTTTCTGCTAGCTTAAAATTGAAGTGAGCGAAAAGTCACTTTGAGGTGTAGTAACCTCTCAATAACCGTTTGTATCAAGACGTAAATTGGTATATCCGACTTTTATGGTTGGAAGGCAGGGAAATAAGACTTGTCAAATACTCTGCACTATTGTTATTGATAGTTACTAACTTCCAATCACCTCGTCGGTATGTCGGGGTGATTTTCTTTGTTAACAATAGATAAGGAAGTTTATAAGATGAACAAATATATTTTATTACTCGGCGTTGCCGCGGTTTCTATAGGCAGTTACGCCGCATACGCCGGCAATTCCGCCACAATGACCGTTACCGCAACGATTGCCCATGATGTGAGCCTTGGAAATGTTACTGACATTAACCTTGGGACAATTACCATAAATCCGGCTTATGATAAAGATGATACAGTGTGGCAATATAGTGACTCCAGAGTAATCAGTTTAGATAGCCAAGGAGCGATTGTTTCCGCTCCTAATGCAACCATCGGAACTTTCACTGCCAATGTTCCCGAAGCCACAAAAACCGCTTGCAATGCAAATGCAGCTGCTTACTGTGGAGAATTACATCTTGTCGGAAACTCGGGCGGCTTTATTGATAATATTTTTGGCGGCAGTGATAATGCTTGTTCTTTTAATATTAAGTACAGCGGAACTGGTAACACCTTTAATGTTTTTCCTAAAGCTTGCTATATAGAAGATGTTTCTGTTGTTACCACCGGAGCACATTCGGGAACGTTGACCATCTCCTACACCGCAAGTTAAAAAATGTTTGTCTTCTCAAACAGTTAAGGGAGGAGATAATCTCCTCCCTTAAATCTTCCCTAAAGGGAAAATTATTTACGCAGTTTGGCAGGCATTGCCTCCGGTGTTTTGGCTGTCGGATTATCAATATAGACAGACACCGGTTTACGCCAAGCTTTAGGCTGTGGTTTCGGCTCGGGTTTAATCTCCGGGAAAGCCTTGCCGCAAATTTCAACACCCAAGCTTTTCATTGCCGTTTCCATCGGCAGGAACAAGTCCGCAGTGTTGAGTTTACGGTGGTGAGCAATACCGGCAACACGACATTTTTCATCTACCAAAACCGCTCCCATAGATACGCCTTGAGCATAGCTTCCGGTCATAATCTCGGCAGTGCCGTCTTCGGCATAGCGGTAACTGCTGACGGTTGAAATGTTATCTTGGCTGTTGCTTTCGGTAAAGCTGTTCAAACCAAGAGCCGTATAGCTTCCCTTGCCGACAGCAGGCAGCTCGTTTGCCAAAGCCAAAGGTGTATATTCAATCTTGTCGCTTAAAACCAAAAGTGCGGTATTGCGGCGCGGATTGACACGGAAAGCCTTGGCACTCAATTCTTTGCCGTTGATGGTGTTGATAGTGTATTTATTATGCGAACGGTCAATTAAATCTGCCGAAGTCATGATAAATTGATCGGAAATCAACAAACCTGCTCCCTTCAAGCCTTGGGCGTTGGTGATGGAAACAACCGAATTTCTAATCATACACGGAGTTTCAACCCCTTCAATATCCACACGCTCAACAATGCAGATTTTGTCTGCTTCGTAGAGCGCACCGGCAACAACCGGCTCGGGTTTCGGTGTTTCAACAATCGGTTCGGGGGCAATAACTGCGGTTTTAACAATAACCTCCGGTTGGGGTTCGGGAGTAACAATTGCAACTTCAACTTCCGGAGTTTTTACTTCCTTAACGGGAATTACTACCGGCATCGGGGTTTGAGTTACTTCGATCCATGCTTCGCGGGCACCGAAACCGGTGGAAACAACACCCGAATCCTCAACAACTTTTACTTCGCAAATTCCGCTGGCGCGCTGTGCTTCCATCAAAATTCTGCGCTGTTGTTCGAGTTCTGACTTGTCAACTCTTACAGCTAACTGATCTTCAAATCCCGGCATATAGCGCAGGTTATCGGCGGCATCGGCAAAAGCACGCTGTACCAAAACCATTTCGCCGTTTTGATCGCCTTCCTGCAACTCTGCATAGCCTTTGGTTTCGCCTTTCCACAAAACATTGGTCTTACTGGCATCCATCAAACGCCATGTTACGCTTATTTCCGAAGTTCCGTTACGGTTTCCGGACATACGCGCCTCATCCCAATTGTATTCATCGCAGAGATCCATTGCATAGTCGGTAATTTCCGCCGTCAAAACGTATTCCGGCAAAACCGTGTTTTCGTCTATACATTTCTGAGTGCTTACAATCTTGTAGCAATCGGAAACCATGTCGGTAAAGATTTCATTGAAATTCATATCTTTTTCCATCAAACGGCCTTCGTTGAGGATGGCGTTTTTGGCATTGCGGCGGCAACCGAAAATACGGAAACGATAGTTGCCGAGATTGCGCGAGAACGATCTCTCATCACCGCGGATAATGCGGAAATCTACCCACTCCAAGCTAAACGGCGCAAAAGCCGAACAATCGCGGACTACTTCCTGCAATTCGTATTTTTTAACGCAGGTCGGACGCGGTGCCGGTTGTACAACAGGTTGTTCGCAAGCGCAAGGAACAGGAGAAGTCTGCTTGCAGGCGCAAGGCAACGGCTGCGGTGCGGGAAGCGGAGCCGGCTGTTTGCAAGTGCAGGGAACAGGGGAGGGCTGCTTGCAGGCGCAAGGCAACGGTTGCGGTGCAGGCTGTTGGCACGGGCAAGCTTTCGGCTTTTGGCAGGAAGCACAAGGTTTCTTACAATTCTTGCAACTTCCGCCGCCGAAGATGGAACCGTTTTTAGAGCAAGTTTTGCAGGGACCGCTTTCTAAAATACTTCCTTTCTTCGCGCAGGTTTTGCAACTTCCGCCGCCGAAAATAGAACCGTTTTTGGAGCAGTTTTTGCAAGGTCCGCCGCCAAAAATAGAACCGTTTTTGTCCTTGGATTTGCAGGGACCTCCGCCGAAAATGGAACCGTCGCGGCAAGGTTTGTCCTCTGCATTTTCAAAAACTCTCTGGCGTTCCGAACGAGATGACATCAAAAACTCCGGATTAGCCTTTTTCGGGGCAGGCTTGCGGACTTTTTGCACCGTTGCCGTACGATAGCCGCGATTAGAAACCTCATAATCGCTCAAAGGTTTCAAGCGGGCTTCACGATTTGGAACTTTTGCAACGTACTCAACCCTTTGCGGAGCCGGGCGGGAAAAACGTTGCGGTTGAACCGGTGTTTGATAAGCAACCGGCTCCGGTGTATAAACAGGGGCATTTCCCGAGCAGTCATAATTTTTGACCACCGGAGAAATAACCTCGGGATTATACGCCGTTCCTTTCGTATAGTTATATCCGGACGGGGTGTCGGCGCATCCGCAATCGGACGCCTTGAGGTCGTTAGGAAGCGCAACAAGTGCGCATACGACCATCCCCGATAAAATTTTTGATATTTTATTTAACATTATTCGTCATCTCCTAATTTTTATAGTCAGGCACTTTCCAACGAAGTGATAAGGCCTCTCCGATATACTTTCCGATAATTTTCTCCGAATTATTCAGATCGGCTATCGTCCTTGCCAGTTTCAAAGTTCGGTTATACCCTCGAGCCGAGAGTTTCATTTTATTTGCATAACTTATCAATAATTCTTTAGCATCATTTTCCAAAACCGTGGCCTTTTCCAATAAATCTCCGTTTAATTCGGAGTTAGTATATAGGTCTTCGCGACCAAAGTCAAGAAAACGTTGACGTTGAATTTTGCGTGCCGCTTCAACTCGTTTCCGCACTACGGCACTGCTGTCTCCCGAGCGACTGGAATCCTTATCCCAAAGGCTCACGGGAGGAACTTCTATATGAATGTCAATACGATCCAGTAAAGGACCGGAAATTTTGGCTTGATATTCCGACGCACATCGCGGCGAACGCGGGCAAGCCCTCGCAGGATCTCCCAAATATCCGCAGCGGCAAGGATTCATCGCTGCCACCAACTGGATCTTGGCGGGGAATTGAATATGCGAATATACTCTTGATATGTTCACCACTCCGGTTTCCAAAGGTTGCCGCAGAGCTTCCAATGTCGTGCGTGTAAATTCCGGCAATTCATCTAAAAACAATACCCCGTTATGAGCCAAAGACAACTCTCCGGGACGAGCCGGACGACCGCCTCCGATTATTGAAGGGGTGGAAGCACTATGATGCGGGGCGCGAAACGGGCGTTCAAAACAGAGCCGGTCACTTTTGATTTCACCGGCAACCGATGCAACCATACTGACCTCAAGAGCCTCGTTTCTGCTCATCTTCGGCAGAATTGTGGGCAGTCTTGCCGCAAGCATTGATTTGCCCGCGCCGGGAGGTCCTACCATCACCATATTGTGCGCACCCGCCGCGGCAATTTCCAAAGCACGTTTGGCACTTTCCTGACCTTTAACATCCTGCATATCAAGTGTTGAATGGTAAAACTCGTCATCAAACAAGGCTTGCGGGCGGGGAACAAATATATTGCCGTTGAAGAAATCTATCAACTCTCCGAGACTGCGAATCGGAATTATGGTTTTTGCTTCAGACCAAGCCGCCTCCGCTCCCTGTGCCGCGGGACAGATTAAGCCTGAACTTTCGTTTGCGGCTTTGACCGCCGCCAACAAAACACCGTTGACCTTAACCACCGAGCCGTCCAATCCCAATTCGCCGACAACAATGAAATCTCGCAATTTATCCTGCGGGATTACGCCGTCAACGGCAAGGATTCCCAACGCCAGCGGCAAATCATAATGCGAACCCTCTTTTAATGTATCGGCAGGGGCAAGGTTGACGGTAATTCTTTTCGGCGGGAGTTTTAACCCCAAAGAACAAAACGCCGCGCGAATCCGCTCGCGGCTTTCGGCAATCGTTTTATCGGGCAATCCCACAATCGTAAAGGTAGGCATTCCGGATGAGATTTGCACCTGCAATTCAACATCCGTTGCATCCAAACCATTAAAGGCTACCGTCCGTACGCGGGACAGTTTGTTACCATCTCGGATTTCGCTCATTGTTTCGCCAACGCCGTGTAGGATAAGTGTTATCGGTTAAAAAGTCATATTTAGCGGTGCCGAAAGGAATATCCTCGACTCTTTTGAAACAGGTTTGCTCCAAAGCGCGGGCGCACTCCTCCGCCGTGGTATATTCCGTATCACGGCAACAGGCGAGATCTCCGGTATTTTGGTTGACCAAAAAGATTACCGATTGCACATTTTGCGGTTTTCGTGCAATTACGATGTCAACGACATCGTCCTCGCAATCAGCCGGAGTGCTTGAACATCCCGACAGCCAAAACAGCGGCAAAGCCCATAGTGCGGCAACAAAAAATCTTTTCATCTCGACCCCTTCGAAACATAACTTTTTTTGTATAATAAAGCTTTTTATTGCAGTTTGCAATATTTTTTTTGATAATTTTTGCGACAAATTTATTATTTTGTGAAAAAAACACTTGAAAAAGAAGAAATAAAGTTGTAAACAAAGCGCATCCGAGGGACACCCCTGGAGGTCGCTCGGAGGTTTTTAACTTAAATTTTAAGGAAAAAAGAAATGTCAGATATTACTTTTAACGCACAAAAACGCGAAAAAGCAGGTAAGGGGGCAGCTAGAGCATGTCGTCGCGAAGGACGTGTTCCTGCCGTTATTTACGGTAACAAGCAGGAACCGGTTATGATCAGCCTGCATCCCGTTGAGCTTGAAAAAGCTTTGGATTTGGTTGGCTTTTATGATGCCGAGATTGAAATTGTTTTGGGCAGCAAAAAAATTAAAGTTGTTTGCCAAGATGTACAATTCCATCCGGTTTCGGATAAACCGATACACGTTGATTTTCTGCGTAAATAGGTTTTAATCGGCTTTTTGGGAGCGGAAAAGAAACCGTGCGCGGTGTATTTTTCGCTTCCCTGCTTTTAAATATGCGGATGAGATAAGATGTTTTTGATTGTCGGTTTGGGAAATCCCGGAGCTCAATATGCGCACACGCGCCACAATGTCGGTTTTAAGGCAGTTGATGTCATTGCCGAAAAATACGGATTTTCCGCATGGAGAGAAAAATTCGACGGATTGATTGCCGAAGGAAAAATCGGTGGAGAAAAAGTATATTTATTAAAACCGCAGACTTTTATGAATTTATCGGGTAATTCGGTGGTCAAAACGGCGATGTTTTATAAAATACTGCCTGATAATATTGTGGTAATTCATGATGATATTGATTTGCCTATTGATAAAATAAAAGCCAAAACGGGAGGTTCTTCCGGCGGGCATAACGGTATAAAAAGCATTGATTCCCACATTACAAATGCGTATCACCGCATAAGAATCGGGGTAGGCAGACCCAAAAGCGATGCCGTTTCTTACGTTTTATCGGGATTTTCAAAAGAAGAACTTGAAAATTTATATCAAAATATCGAAATCATTGCCAATAATATTGATGTTTTATTGCAAAACGGCATAGCGGCTTTTTGCAATAAAATCGGTATGCTGAAAGCTTAAAAAAAGGAGAAAATTATGGGATTTAACTGCGGTATTGTAGGATTGCCGAATGTCGGAAAATCAACTCTGTTCAATGCGTTGACCCAAACCATTGCGGCACAGGCGGCAAACTTTCCGTTTTGTACCATTGAACCGAACACCGGCCGCGTTGCCGTGCCGGATGACAGGCTGGATAAATTGGTTGAGCTGGTAAAACCAAAAAACGTTGTGCCGACCCAGTTGGAATTTGTGGATATTGCAGGTCTTGTGAAAGGTGCCTCCAAGGGGGAGGGGTTGGGAAACCAATTTCTTGCCAATATCCGTGAAGTTGATGCAATAATTCACGTCTTGCGCTGTTTTGAAGATGATAATATCACCCATGTTGAGGGAAGCGTAGATCCTATCCGCGATGCCGAAATTGTGGAAACCGAATTGATGATTGCCGATTTGGACTCTCTTGAAAAACGCTATGACCAAACAGTTAAAAAAGCCCGCGGCGGGGATAAAGAATCAATAATCCGTCAAGCGGTTATGGAACCGATTATTGAGGCATTAAAAGCCGGTCGTCCGGCACGAACAGCCGCCCCTGACGAGAGCAATAAAGATGCTGTCAAAGAGTATAAAATGCTGCAGCTTTTGACTTCAAAGCCGGTTTTATATGTATGCAATGTTGATGAGCAATCCGCCGCAACCGGAAACGAATTTTCGCAGGCGGTGGAGAAAAAAGCAACTGCCGAAGGCGCAAAAGCGGTGATTATCTCCGCCGCCATCGAATCGGAAGTTGCCCAGCTTGAGAGCCAAGAAGAGCAAAAAGAATTTTTGGAGGCTTTAGGATTGAAAGAAACCGGATTGGCAAGGATTATCCGCGCCGGTTACGATTTGTTGGGATTGCAGACCTATTTCACCGCCGGTCCGAAAGAAGTGCGGGCATGGACTTTTGTTAAAGGCTCCAAGGCTCCGCAATGCGCGGGAATTATTCACTCGGATTTTGAGCGGGGATTTATCAGAGCCGAAACAATTTCTTATAATGATTACATTACTTTAGGCGGTGAACAGGCTTGCAAAGAAGCAGGCAAGATGCGCTCCGAGGGTAAAGATTACGTCGTGCAGGACGGCGATTTGATGAATTTCTTATTTAATGTGTAAAAAAATGAAAATATTGGTGGGAATGAGCGGCGGTGTTGATTCTTCGGCAGTCGCCTATCTTTTGAAAGAAGCAGGGCATGAGGTTATCGGTGCCACAATGTCAATCTGGGACAAAAATACCGATTTTCACGGTAACGCGCACGCCGATTCGTGCTTTTCTCCGCACGAAGAAAATGATATTGAAACCGCAAGCCGGATATGCAAAAGCTTGGGTATTCCTTACTATGTGTTTGATTGCGTGGAGGAATATAAAAAAATCGTGCTTCATAACTTTAAGCACGAATATATGAGCGGAAGAACGCCGAATCCTTGCGTTATTTGTAATTCAACCATTAAATTTGAGGCTTTGCCGAGAACGGCGCGTGCGCATGGACTGGAGTTTGATAAATTTGCCACCGGACATTATGCGCGGCTTGATTATGATGATATTACAAAGCGTTATCGGATTCTCCGCGGTGTTGACAAGAAAAAAGATCAGTCTTATTTTTTATACCGCCTGCAACAATCCCAGCTTGATAAAATATTGTTGCCTCTGGGGGAATACAACAAGACACAAGTCCGCGAATTTGCTTTGAATGCCGGATTAAGCGTTGCCGACAAGCCGGACAGCCAAGATTTTTATTCCGGCGATATTAACGATATTTTGCAAAACAAACCGTTAAAAGGCAATTTTGTTGATAAAAACGGTAAAATTTTAGGTACGCATGAGGGCTTTTGGCACTATACAATCGGACAGCGGCGCGGTATGGGGATTGCCGCCCCGAAACCTTTGTATGTTATCGGCATAAATAAGGATAAAAACGAAGTGGTTTTGGGTTTCAGTGACGAAACTTTCAAAGAAAGTCTTGTTTGCAACAATTTGTCATGGTTGTCAATAGAAAGACCGGAAAAACCGATGAAAGCAGATATTCGCCTTCGCTCTTCGCAAGAACCTTTTGCCGCGCTTATTACTCCGTTGGATGAAAAAAGCTTGCGCGTTGATTTCAGCGTTCCGCAAAAAGCCGTCGCCCCCGGCCAGTCCGTCGTTTTTTATGATAATGACGTTTTACTGGGCGGAGGCGTTATCGTTTAAAATTTAGTCCAATTCCACGAAGTCAACCCCTTTGGTTTCGGGATTGTAACGTATGGAGAGTTTGCCGTTACGGAGTTTGAGGGCGTGTTTGCCGAATACCTCAAAACGCCATCCGGTCAGGAAGTTGGTTTTGTCGTCTTCCTTGGCGGCAAAATGCTGCAAATCAGTTTCATGCGCAATAATTCTCGGTACTGCGGCATTTTTTTGACTGATGATTCGCAACAGCATTTTCAACATTTCGACCAATGAGGGAGAGGCTTTTATAATCTCTTCGCCGGGACGTTTCATATTGCGGTATATTTTAGCATTGGCAACGGTTTCCAGAATTTCTTCGGCGAATTTTCCGACGGTTTGCTCTTTACGGATACCGCGGATGTTTTCTAAATCTTGCAGAGTTTGCGGATTGGCAATGGCGATGGTAACCAAAACATCATCTTTAATCAGGCTTTGGCGGGGGGTATTGCGTTTTTGCGCCCGTAATTCACGCCATTCGCAAAGGGCTTTTAATCTTGAAAGCACCTTGTTGTTGTGCGTACGAAGTTTTATTCTCAACCACGCTTCGCTAGGTTCAACATAATAGGTTTTGGGATCGCAGAGTATATCCATTTCCTCTTGGAGCCACTCCATACGCTTGTTGCGTTCGACTTTGCGTTTAAGATATTTATAAATCTTAACCAAGTGCGTAACATCGCCGCAAGCATATTCAAGCTGTTTTTCGTTTAAGGGGCGCATTTGCCAGTTGGAAAGACATTCGCTTTTATCAATACTTATTTTTAAGATTGATTTAACCAGTTTTTCATAGCCGACACTCTCGCCAAATCCGCAAACCATGGCGACAAGCTGGGTGTCAAACAGCGGCAAGGGAATAGAACCTGTCATATTATAGATAATTTCCACATCTTGACGGCAGGAGTGGAAAACCTTTGTTATGTCCGGGTTTTTCATAATTTCCCAAAATGGTGTCAAATCAATATCCGGAGCCAGAGGGTCTATAAGCGCAGCCTCCTCTTCGTTGGCAACCTGAATCAGACAAGGTATTGAATAATAGCTTTTTTCGCGGACAAATTCAAAATCCACCGCTACAAAATCCTGTGTTTTCAAACGCGAACACAGCTCTCTCAATTCATCTGTAGTATATATTATTTGCATTGAATATTCCCCCTTTTTTATGCACATTAGCAAAACATATTTAATATTGTTTTAAATTGTGGTTGATTTCTCCTAAATTTTGCCTTAATAATACACCAAGTTTTTAAAATATCAAATTGAGAGTGAATAATGAACGAATATCGTAATTTTACCTGTGGACAGTTGCGGGCTTGTGATGCCGGAAAACGCGTCAAGCTTGCTGGCTGGATTCACCGCAAGCGTAATTTGGGCAATCTTTGCTTTGTTGATTTAAGAGATCATTACGGCATTACCCAATGCGTGTTTGACAGTGCCTCTCCTCTGTTTGCGGAAATTGAAGAATTGAGAGTCGAATCGGTTATCGGAATCGAAGGTCAGGCACTTATCAGAGAGAGCATAAATAAAAATATTCCGACCGGAGAAATCGAAATTAAGGTTGATACCTTAAAAGTATATTCCAAAGCCGATGTGCTTCCGTTTCAAGTTGCAATCGAAGACGATGCACCGGAGGAAATCCGTCTTAAATACCGTTTCTTGGATTTACGAAAAGACCGTATTCATAAAAATATTTTGTTGCGCTCGGCAGTGATACAGCGTTCGCGGGAATTGATGAGAGAGCAGGGGTTTACCGAATATCAAACCCCGATTTTAACGGCCTCCTCACCTGAAGGGGCAAGGGACTTTTTGGTTCCCTCACGTCTTAATCCCGGAAAGTTTTATGCTTTGCCGCAAGCTCCGCAGCAATTTAAACAGTTGTTGATGGTTTCGGGGTTTGACCGCTATTTTCAGGTTGCCCCCTGTTTTCGCGATGAAGACCCGCGCGCAGATCGTTCGCCCGGTGAATTTTATCAGCTCGACTTGGAAATGAGTTTTGCCACCCAAGAAGATGTTTTTGCCGTTAATGAGCATACTTTAGGTGCGATTTTCAATGAATTTGCGTTTGGTAAAAAAGTTGATCAGGCTCCGTTTGTGCGCATTCCTTTCCGTGAGGCAATGTCTAAATACGGCTCCGATAAACCCGATTTGCGCAATCCGTTGATTTTACAGGATGCAACTTCATTTTTCGGCGACAGCGGTTTTGCGGTTTATGATAATTTGGTCAAGGAAGGCAAAACAATCAAAGCTGTCAGCGTAAAGTCCATTGCCGATAAACCGCGTTCTTTCTTTGATAAACTTGATGCCTATGCCAAAGAAGAGGGAATGGGCGGCATTGCCTACATTTCGCTCCTTGCCACAGGAAATAAGGGAATTGCCAAATATTTCAGCGATGAGAAATTATTTGAGCTAAAACAGATATTCGGAGCCGATAACGGTGATACGGTTATTTTTATGGCCGGTTCTGGAATGAAATTTGATAAGTTCAGCGGCAGGCTTCGCAATAAACTCGGCGAAGAATTGGGATTGATTGACAAGAACAGCTTTAAGATGTGTTGGATTGTTGACTTTCCGTTTTATGAAGAAAATGAAGAAACCGGAGCGGTTGAATTTTCACATAACCCGTTTTCTATGCCGCAGGGAGGAATGTCTGCTCTCTTGAATAAAAATCCTTTGGATATTTTGGCGTATCAGTATGATTTTGTCTGCAACGGCGTCGAATTATTGTCCGGTGCTGTCCGAAATCACGAACCGGAAATTATGTACAAAGCGTTTGAAATTGCCGGCTATGATAATTCTGTTGTTGATAATAAATTCGGCGGAATGATAAGTGCTTTCAAATTCGGCGCACCTCCGCACGCCGGTTCGGCATACGGAATTGACCGTCTGGTAATGCTGTTATTGGATGAGCCGATTATAAGAGATGTAATCTTATTCCCGTTGAACGGTAAAGCTCAAGATTTAATGATGCAGGCTCCGAACTATGTTACCGAACAACAGAAAAAAGAACTGCATATTGAGGTTGTTGAGGATAAAAAATAAAACCTGTTTTTTTAATACGCGGGCGGAGAATTTAAAATTCTCCGCCCATGTTTGTTTACCATTATCAGCTAGCAGTATATTCGATAACAATACTTTTTTCGTGTTTGCCGGCTTTGACATTGTTAAGATTATATGCTTCACATCTGTCCGAATAAACCTTAAACACATTTCCCGTTGAGTGAACAATTTTAAGGAAACAGGAACCATTACCCATTGTATTGCCGAACACTGGGTTAATTTCGCCGCTAGGCAAATCCTTAAATCCCAGACCGCCGCAAGAATATGACGGCGTATCGCAAGCCGAAGGATTGGGAATATTGGCGGTGAAACTTCCGATTTGGGTTCCTGTTATTGATATTATAGCCAGCCCTTGTTTGCTAACGGTTCCCGAAGCATCCATGTCAAACGTGAAATCAACTCCCGGAGTTGAGGAAAGCACACTCGGATTGACGGTAATTGTTCCAATGTTTAAATCTTGAGTAACGTTCAAACTCACATCATGTGCGATTGTCGCTGTTACGGTCATTGTGGCGGAGTTGCCCGCATAGGCGCAATATGAGCCTAAAGCGACACCGGCAACGCCGAGCATTAAAATATAATTTTTCATATTCAAACTTCCTTCTTTTATTAACGTTATAAAGAAAAACCACCTTTTGGGCATTAAAACCCGCGAGGTGGTTGGAAGTTGAGAACTGTTATACGGAACAGTGTAGAGTATTTGGTCAAACCTTATTTCCCTACCTTCCAACCATAAAAGGCTGAAAGCAATTTTATGTCTTGATAGGACACCGTATAAGAGGTTCTCACACCTCAAAGCAGAATTTCCCCTGCTTCGTTTTTCAAGCTAGCATAAAAATTTGCCAATGTAAAGAAGAATTTTATAATTTTTATTATTCTCTGCCCCTAATTGTCGTCCTGAACTTGTTTCAGGACCTCAAAATGCTGAAACAAGCTCGGCCCCTTTCCTTTTTATGTCAATTGCCGGACTTGATCCGGTTATCCATTCCCCACACTAACGTCATCAATCCAGATGAAAGAGTTATGCACAAGAAGATTTATTTTTTGCATTAAGAGTAATAATAAACTTACGCATAACAGCAGTAATAGCAACCAT
>JAFUYI010000081.1 GCA_017470585.1 Alphaproteobacteria bacterium
ACGAATTTCGGTTTGCCAATTCCGACAAGGTCGGCTTATGCCGTCTTGCCGCTTCTTTTAATAATTCTTTGTTTTCACGCGCATACTCAAGCGCATCTTTTTTTACGTCAAACATTTTTTTCTCCTTAAAAAAATTAAAATTAAAAACAAAAAAGCGAACGGGAAAATCCTGTTCGCTTAGCTTAAAAAAATGAGCCGATTGCACTTCGGCTCATTATAGCCTGAATATAGACCTAAAATTTGTTATTTGTCCAGCTCTTTTTTGTCCGGACAAAAATTGTCTTGTCGGTTGTTTTTATTGTATATTTCACCTCGGGAGAAAAAATATCCAGAAAATCTTAAATTTATTGTTTTTTATTTCCCGCGAATGGTTTTATCAAAATTGATAAAAAACAGCACTACTTCGCCCGCAAACAACAGCACACTGCTCACCGCTCCGGTAATACAAAACCAAACCGGCGGCGAGGTGTAAAAAATCAAATATCCGCCCAATACAAGCGCGCTTAAAAAAGGAATCATCAGCTGATCGGAGGCAATATAAATTTTCCTGCGCAGTAAGGCCATAATTGCATTGATGGACAACAGCCACAATACCTCCACCACGACGACCAGATAGGCAACCTTGCCGCTTTCGCGCCACGGCGAAAATTCAAAATCGGCGGTATAAATAATAAAAGTGTTGTAAATAAGCAACAGTACAAACAAAGTCAGTACCGTATAAAACAGGCGGTAAATTTTACTGTTATCAACCCAAAAAATCGCGGCAACCAACATTGAAGCAAGAACGATAAACGGCATTTTATTTTTCTTTCTCCCATTCAATCAACGGATATTTTAACTTTGCCTGCGGCAACTGATAGTGCCACCACTCCGAGCTTATTCCCTCAAATCCGGCTTCTTCCATAAGACCTCGCAGCAACTCGCGATTAGCAATTTCTTTTTGTAATTTTTCATCATAAAAATCTCTTGCCGCACGCTTAAAATGCTCAAACATTGTTTCCGGTTCTCCCGATAAGGCTTTTTTGACATACTCGGGATGATAGGCATCAATTTCGGTCGGAAAAGCCAAATTGCAAGAATTTTCATCGCACAAACAGCAATCTATGGCCGCTCCGTAACAGTGCAGAGAATTTTCCGCACGGCTGGCAAAAACACCCGGCACCGGAAAAATCTCTAAAATACGGCGATGAGCAACCGGAGGACGGTAAGCATCGCGGATACGGAGCTTTAATTGCAAATCTTCCAATTTGTTTTCCAATTTATGCAGGCACTTCATCAAATCTTTATGAACATAGGCTTTTTTACCGAAACCGACTTCTTCATATACCGGAGTCATCATAAGATTTTCAGGTGTGGCATACATCATATCAATAATAAAATGCTTGCCTTTTACCTCTTCCAAATTATGTTTTTGCCAAAAATCCATTTTTTTATCCTTTTTGCTTCCAAGCACCGTTTAGTTCTTGCTGCCAATAAAAAACTTCCGCACCGGATTGTTTCAGTTCCCGCCAAAAATCACGCGCCGCCTCAAGGCTTATTTCCGAATTGCCGTCAAAAATATTAAACACCCGCTCGAAATTTTTTATCTCATCGCTGTCGGCTCTCGCTCCGTCCGTTAGAAACAAAAACTCCGCCCCGTTCGGATTATCATTATTTGCGGTCAGCCAAATCGGTTGCAGTTCGGCATTGCCGTCTTTTTTGCTGCCGTGCGGCAAAAAAGATGCCTCTTCATACGTCCACAGCATACTGTTGATAAACTCAACCCGCTCTTCATTTCCGATACGAACAACGATTTTCTTTTTTGTCGCATAGGCTTTTTCGAGAAGTTTGGGCAGAACATCCTCTAACTTTTTATTCTGCAAATGATAAAAATCAACCCTACTCATGTTTTTTCAACTTTATTGATACCGCCATTGCCTCTTGATTTTGGTCTGTAATCGTCAGCATAATCGGGCGGTCGTTTTCCTGTTTTGCCTCTTTGATATACTCCCACGCCGCGTCTAAAGTTAAAACATCCTTTTTATCTATTTTTAAGATGACATCTCCGCGTTTTATACCTTGGCGCGCCGCATCGGAATTGGCTTCTACCCCGTTAACCACCAAGCCCAAAGTCGAAGGCATTAACTCAAATTCTTCGATAATCTGCGGCGTAATTTCTTGCAATTTCAAGCCGGTATTGTATGAAATCTTATCATTGTTTGAGGATTTTTCCTCTCCCGACAGATTTAAAGATACCGGCATCGCAGGCATTTCCACAACCCTGACATCAACGGTTTTAATCTTCCCGTCACGCCATACAATCAATGTTACATCTTCGCCTATTTTGCTTTCGGCAATCATCCGCGAAAAATCTTTGGAGTTCTTAATTTCCTTTTCACCAAGGCTCAAAATTACATCCCCGACAGTAAGTCCGGCTTTTTCGGCGGGACTGTTCTCGTTAATTGCCGATATAATCACTCCTTGATTGTCGTTCAAATTAAGACTGCGCGCGGTTTCGCGGCTGTTTTGCTTAATTCTCACCCCTATCCAGCCGCGTTTTACCTTACCGTTCTGCTCTAATTGTCCGGCAATCCATCCTGCCGTGTTAATCGGAATGGCAAACCCTACTCCCATACTGGCTCCGGTGGTTGAAAACAACGCCGTGTTAATACCGATAACCTCGCCTTTCATATTAAACATCGGACCGCCCGAACTTCCTTGATTGATGGAAGCATCAGTCTGAATAAAATTATCATACTGTCCGGCGGCAATATCGCGCGATTTTGCCGAAACAATCCCCGCACTCACACTTCCGCCCAGTCCGAAAGGATTGCCCACCGAAAGCACCCAATCACCGACCCGCAGCTCATCGGAATTGCCGAACTCAACTTTTTTCAAGACAAACGGCGGTTCAATTTTAATCAACGCCAAATCGGTTTTTTCATCTCCGCCGATAATGTCGGCTTCAACTTCCGTATTATCCGATAAAACCACGTTAATCGCACTGGCGTTTTCAATTACATGATAATTGGTTAAGATATAGCCCTGTTCATCAATGATAAACCCCGAACCTAAAGCTTGGCGCGCCTCACTTTTTTCCGCTTCATCATCAAATTCGGCGGCCGCCGTTTCTCCATCCTCTTCTTCATCCGGTCCGAGACTTATTTTTTCGGTTTCCTGCAAGGTAGAAATATTAACCACGGTCGGCATAACTTCTTCTGCCAAATCGGCAAAAGAGGGAAAACCGTATTGCGCCCGCGCGGAAGAGCAACACACCAAAAACAAAACCGCTGTTATAGCTTTCTTTATCATTTTTTTACTTCATAACCTTTCCGAAAAATTGGAAAAAATCGCTTTCCGGCGACAATACCATTGAGGATTTGCCCTCGCCCAATGCTTTTTTATAAGCCTCCAGCGAGCGGTAGAAATTAAAAAATTCCACATCCTGACCGGCACTCTTATTCCATATTTCAATTGCTTTTTCATCCCCCTGCCCGCGGATAATCTGCGCTTTTTTCTCCGCATCGGCCAAAATCAAAGTTTTTTCCTTGTCGGCACTGGCGCGGATAATCTGCGCTTCCTGACTGCCTTGTGCGCGGAACTCTTTAGCTTCTCTTTCTCTTTCGGTTTTCATCCGGGCGTTAATTGCCTGCAAAACCTCCAAAGGCAAATCGGCACGCCGGATTCTGACATCGGCGACACTGACTCCTATCTGCTCGGCATCAATCTTAACCGCTTCGCTTATATCATTCATAATTTTGGTGCGTTTGTCGGATAGCAATTCCTGCAAAGTTATACGCCCCAAAATTTTACGCACCGAAGAATTGACAATTTCCGCCAACTTGCTCTGCGCCTGCATTTCCGTGCGTACGGTTTTATAAAATTTTATCGGATCGACAATCTTATAGCGGGTGAAGCTGTCAACATCCAATCTTTTTTTATCGTTCAAAACAACTTCCTGCGCCGGAGGATCAAGATTTAGCAAGCGTTTATCATAGAACACTACATTTTGAATCATCGGGATTTTAATTTTCAACCCCGGCTCTTGAATAAGCCGCACCGGCCGCCCGAACTGCAAAACTATCGCCTGCTCGGCCTGATTAACGATATAAACGCTCGAAAGTCCCAAAAAGATAACCAATACCGCTAATCCGTAAAATAAAACATTCAACTTATTATTCATTACTATTCTCCCTTACTTAACGGCATTCAACGGCAAAATCGGCAAGACATTTCCACCTTTGGCGGAAGGGTCAACAATAACTTTATCGCTGTTTTTCAAAACTTCTTCCATGGTTTCAATATAAAGTCTGCGGATTGTAACATCCTTGCCTTTTTGATATGCCTGATAAACGGAATTGAAACGATCGGCCTCACCGGCGGCTTTATTAACAACCGCTTGGTTATAAGCTTCCGCACTTTGTAAAATCTGGGAAGCCTTACCTTTGGCATTGGGGACAACCTCATTACGATAGGCCTCCGCTTCGTTTTTGAAGCGTTCCATATCGGCTTTGGCGCGCTGTACTTCATTAAAGGCATCCACGACCTGTTGCGGCGGATCAGCTTTTTGCAGTTTTACACGCACAATTTCAACACCTGATCCGAAATCATCCAAAACCTTCTGCAATTCGGACTTGGTGTCATCTTCAACTTTTCCGCGGTCGCCCGAGATAATCGGCATCATCTCCGATTGTCCGACAATCTCTCTTAAAACCGATTGCGCGGCAACTTTAACGGTTGCTTCCGGTTCCCGCATATTAAACAAAAAGTCCTTGGCATCTTTGATTTTCCAAACAATCGTCAAATTGATGTCAACAATATTTTCATCACCGGTCAACATATGGGTTTCGGTAAAAGAATTATTTTGATAATTACGATACGAGCCGTCATTTACTCCCAAATTGATACTGCGTTCTTGGGTCATACTTACTTTTTGAACTTCCTCAATCGGATAGGGCAAATGATAATGCAATCCCGGATAAGTCGTATCAACATATTTGCCAAATCTCAACACCACACCGTTTTCATTGGTTTGCACCTGATAAAATCCGGATGCCGCCCACAGCAAAACAGCAATTCCGAATAACATAAAAGGATTAAAGCGCATCGGGGCATTAGGTGTCGCAGGTTTACGGAATTTTATCACCTTTTCCGGCTCTGACGATGTTTCGTTTTCATCCCACGGATTTTCAATTTTTGCCATATTTTACCTCTTTTTTAATTTATTATCTTGCATTGTCTTTAATATATAATATAAAGATTACCAAAACAATTAAATATTACAATATCAACAGGAGAAAAATATGTCTGAAAATCCGTCCGTCCGCGCTGTCGCCGAACAATTTTTTGCCTCTGAAAGCATTGAAAGTGCGGTTTTAAATAACGGGCGCGCCGTTGTAACCATCAACTCTGAGGAAAATTCTTCGGAGGTCGTCGAAGACTTAAAAAAACAGCTCTTAAAAATTCCCGATGTCCGCAAAGCCAATGTTGTTTTTACATCTTCAAGACAGAACGCCTCGGATAATCATTGGCAAATCCGCGGTGTCAAGAAGATAATCGCCGTTGCTTCCGGCAAAGGCGGAGTCGGTAAATCCACAACCGCCGTCAACATCGCTTTGGCATTAAGCCGCCTTAATTATACAGTGGCATTGTTTGATGCCGATATTTACGGTCCGTCTGTCCCAACAATGCTGGGTTATGAGGATATGGAACTTACTTCTTACGACGGCAAAACTTTTGAGCCCTTTGAAATTCAAAACATTCAGACCATGTCCATCGGAACCCTAATCGGCAGAGACACCCCGCTGATATGGCGCGCACCGAAGGCTTGCGGAGCTTTGCAGCAACTGCTTGCCGATGTCAACTGGCATAATGTTGATGTTATGGTTATAGATATGCCTCCCGGAACCGGCGATATTCAGATAACTCTCTCCCAACAGGTCCGCTTAAACGGAGCGGTAATCGTTTCCACCCCGCAGGATATTGCCTTAATTGATGCCGTCAAGGGTGTAAATATGTTTAAGGCCGTATCAGTGCCGATTTTGGGTATTGTTGAAAATATGAGTTACCATATCTGCAAAAACTGCGGACACAAAGAACATATCTTTGGCAATAACGGAGCTTATGATACTGCCCAAAAAATGGATATTGATTTTTTAGGCGGTATTCCGCTTGAATTAGCGATTCGCTTCCACGCCGATAACGGCACCCCGATTGTAGTCGATGAGCCGGACAGCGACAGCGCAAAGGCCTATATGGCAATATCCCAAAAAATCGCCGACAAGCTTTTTTAGCTTGCGCTTTAATTTTTTTATTAAAAAATTTGCTCAATATCCTCCGATCATAGGGTGATGCAACACCCTATGACCGAATGAAACGTTACTTGATCTGTTTTTGCTTATACAGAAACATCGCCCGGCTATTGGTTTGCTTTAGCTTTCCGGTGTATATGAGATTGTTATCGTATCGCTATGTTCGCCGGCTGTAATATTGCTGAAATCACTCATATAACAATTTTCCGGATAAACAACAAAATTATTGCCGCTGGTATGACTAAATACAATATCGCAATTATTGTTTCCTCCAAAATTAAAATTATACATCAGTTCTAATCCGCCACATTCAAGATATCCTCCAACGCAAGCTGAAGGATTAGGGATATTGGCGGTAAACTCGCCGACGGTAGCATCATCTGCTGACACAATCGCTCCGTCAAGACCATAAACCACTCCGGTAGCGTTGTAACTCCAGTCTGTATCATCACCATCATAAGCCGGATTGATGATGATTGTTCCCATATCTAAATCTTGAGTAACGTTCAAGCTTACATCGTGATTGATTGTGGCGGTAACGGTCATTGTGGCAGAGTTGCCCGCATAGGCACAATATGAACCAAGCGCAACCCCAGCAACGCCTAACATTAAAATATAATTTTTCATCACAAAAACTTCCTTTTTTATTAAAGTTATAAAAAAACCACCTTTTGGGCATTTGCCCTAGAGGTGGCTGGAAGTTCGAAACTGTCATTCAGAACAGTGTAGAGTATTTGGCAAGCCTTATTTCCCTACCTTCCAACCATAATCAGGCTGAAAGCAATTTTTTGTCTTGATAGGACACTGAATGAGAGGTTTCGACACCTCAAAGCAGAATTTTCCCTGCTTCATTTTTTAGGCTATCATAAAAAATTGCGATTGTAAAGAAGAAATTTAAAAGTTTTTATTATTCTCCGCCCTCAATTTGTCGTCCTGAATAACCAAATTGTCGTCCTGAACTCCCACCTTGTCGTCCTGAACTCGTTTCAGGACCTCAAAACACCGAAACAAGTTCAACTCCCTTTCCTTTTTATGTCATCAATTGCCGGGCTTGACTTGGGCATCAGGTTTAAAATCGGCTTATTTTTACCTGGACGCCGCATCAAGTGCGGCGTGACATAGGAGGGGAAGGACACCGAAGAGAGGGTGACGAAGAGGGGATTTCAAAAAACAGA